>CAZTHD010000118.1:0-4473 GCA_964613315.1 uncultured Oscillospiraceae bacterium
GAATACCATATACGCCATAGCCATGACCATGAAGCTCAGCTACGAGGAGACAAGGGATCTCATGGAGTCGGCGGGCCTTACCTTTTCTTCAAGCAGCAGGCAGGACATCATAATCAGCTACTGCCTCAAGAACGGTATAAGGAACATATACGATATAAACATGCAGCTGGTAAGCCACGAAGAGGAACCCATCTGCTGATACATTTCTCCCGCCGGGAGAAAAACAGGAAAATATGACAAGTATAATAAAGCCGAAAGTAAGAACTTGAGGCTTTATTTTAATGAGATGAAGAAATACGAAACAGGGATGTACGGCGGCAAATTCATGCCGCTCCATAAAGGACATGAATACTGCATCAAGGTCGCCGCAAAGGAGTGCGAAAAGGTCTACGTGATACTCTTTTACGGAGGTTTGGACGAGGAGAGGATACTGGCAGAAAAAAAGGAGCCATGGCTTTTGCCTTCGGCCCGCATGGAGCAGATCAAAAGGGTATGCGAAAAGTACAAAGGCTTGGCGGAGATCATCCCCTGCGAGATCGACATATCTTCGCTAAAAGAACTTGAGCCCTCCGAGGAATGGGACGCGGAGACTCCCCTTGTCAGGGCTATCGTAGGCGAAAGATTAGATGCGGTATACGGCAGCGAGGAAGCTTACGGGGAGTATTTCAAAAGGGCCTATCCGGAGGCTGTCCACAGGCTCGTGGACGTAAAAAGGGAAAAGTACCCTATCAGCGGTACTCATATAAGGGAAATGAAAAACAAGGGGGAAAGAGAAAAATGGATGGTATAGGGATAAGAAATATCAAAAAGAGCTTTGGGGAGCTCAAATGGTACGAATGGCTGATGTGCGCTGTAATGGTAGCCATAGCGGCAAGGGCTATGGTCATAAGCTTCACCCAAGGCTCTTCCGACGGCAACCCGCCGTGGCTTACGGTTATCAATTTCATAAGCGCCGTATGCGGAGTCTTATGCATCTTCTTCTGCGCAAAGGCCAGCATCAGCAATTTCGTCTTTGCTACAGTCAACACCCTGGTGTACTCAGTATACCTGGTCTACTGGCATATCTGGGGCACTGCGGCTCTTGAGATACTCTTCTACATACCCATGAACTTCATATCCTGGTATTACTGGGCAAAGCACAGAGACGAGGTCCTTGTGCACAAGACAAAGGCTAAAAAACTCACTTTAGCACAGAATGTTCTATGCACTGTAGTGGTAGTGGTTTCTGCAGTGGTTTACCACGCTGTGCTGGTAAGAGTCGGGGGCGAAGTCGCCTGGTTCGACGCCTTCACTTTGAGCATAGGGATAGTCGCCACGGTCCTTGAGCTTCTAAGGTACAGAGAGCAGTACGTCTGGTGGATCATCACGGACGTCGTGAGCGTAGGCATGTATATAGCACACTTCGATGCCGTATATCTGACCAAGAGGAGCATATACCTCATCATGGCGGTGATTGGCCTTCTGAACTGGACCAAGCTCCACAAAGACCGGAACGAAAACAACGAGTAAGCATTATTGCATGAGCATCATTTTAAAATGTTTATGGTACTTATTTTTGGTTGTTATATATACTGGAAACGTAAAACCTTTTTCTTCAATATCTAATATGTCTACCAAATGTTTCATATAGCATTGATTTAAAGTCGAGAGAAGTTTGCAGATACGAGAAAAAGATGTATATAATATTAACAGTACTACCGGAGATTTTGATGTATTAGGATATCTTGGTATGTATGCAAATCTTAATTATGACACAGGAGTTGTAAACTTTAGTCATTCAATATGGTGATGTAAAATGTATGTTAAGAAATTGTTAGTAACTATTCTGAGCGTCTCATTCGTTTTTTTCTCTTTTGCTTCATATGCATCCGTTGTTAAAGCGTCTGTTGTTCCACCACAAGTTGACCAATTGAATGTGGATTTAGAGAGAACGGAGAGCGTTATCGGTATAAGCGCTAGGGTTTCTCATATAGCGAAAGCCTCCGATGGATCGGGTAATAGTGTACTTTCCGTGGCAAATAGGCTATCTATTGTTTCTTCTGCAGGCAAGGCTAAATATGAGAGGACGGAAAGTGACGATGTTGTCATGTGGTTACCCGGAAAACTCCTTCCTCAAGTAGTTAAATATGTAAATATAGTATTTTCTGAAAATTATACAGAGAATTACACTTCATACATAGATTTTTTGAGATTTGAAGGAATCACAGACGCACAAGGGTCAATTAGAATAGATGCATATTCAATTGAGGATGATAGATGGATAAAACGATCATCAGATGAAATGGAGACAGCTATCAATGATACGGCTCCACTGGTTACGGAACTCGATCTTCAAGGGAATGACAGAATAAGATTCGATGTTTTTTTTCATATTTCGAAGGATTCAAGTACATATCTTAAAAAGGATCTTGAGTTTTCACGTATCGTTGTAGTCGATCTGGGAGAAAACCAAGGAGGATATATCACTGTAACAATTGCATATTTCATAGCAGGTATAACAATAGTTGCGGTGATATTGTTGATTGCATTTATATCTAATCGCTTTAGGGAGAAGAAAAAAAGAGAATCAGCAATAGAATAAGAAAATCACTTTCAAGGGGCTGTAATAAACAGTCCCTTTTGCTTGGTGAAGCTTAGGTGATATTTAGCTGGGATGTGGAACTAAAGGGAAAGATTGAGTATAATAGGGAGAGAAAATGATTCGATGCAAAGAAAAGGGGAATAAAAAAGATGATTTGCAGAAACTGCAAAAAGATCATACCTGATGAAAGCGAACTCTGCCCTGAATGCGGAGCAAAGACAGGCAAAGGCAGCGCAAGGACTTTTTCGCCTGAACCAAAGCCGGCAGCTCCGAAAAGAACGAAGAGCAGAAAGGGCATGCTAATAGCAGTCATTGCGATGGTCATGGCGATCGTAATAGGAACAACGGCTATCCTAGTGATGAGCAGGGTAAACAAGGCTAAAAAGTATGAGGAAAAGCTCGAGGAGCTTCTCGATACCAATGATTACGAATCCATCATAGAGGAGTACCGCAAGGCCATAAACGAAGGCCTGGACAACGACGTCATAGACGAAGAAGTCAAGGACGTTTACGAGAGGTGGATCGAGGAAAAGCTTAAGGATAAGGATTTCTCCTTCAAGGAGCTTTTCGATATAGCAATGAAAATGGCGGAAGACTTCCCCGAAGAGAGGGAAGAGGTCCAGAAGATGATGGGCGAGATCATGGAAGAGTATCAGAAGCGTTCGGAAGAGCATGACGGTCAGGATATCTTTATAGTCGGCGGAGACGACTTCCCCTTCCCGGAAGGCTTCGATGATCTTTACGATCTTTTCGACGAATTCGGATTCAAAGATTTCGATGATGAGGATACCTATTCCGAATTTATGGAAAACTTCAATAACATCATAAAGAAACAGCTTCAGTAAGCCTATGTGCTGCAGATACGTAACGGGAACAGGTATATACGAGCTGGTCGTAGAGGAGCTTGGTCTTACGGAGACCACAGCTCCCCGTTTTCCTGCCATGGACGTGAATCCCGGCAATACGGTCCCCGTCATAACGGCAGGAGAGACAGTCCCCGTTTTCCTTGAGGCTTCCTGGGGCTTTCCGAAGGAAGGTTCTCCTATCATAAACGCCAGATCTGAGTCCCTCCTGGCAAGGCCGAGTTTTGCGTCCTCTTTCGAAGCGAGGCGCTGCCTCATACCCGCATCGGGTTTTTACGAATGGGACGAGGGCAAAAACAAAGTGCTCTTTACCTTACCGGACGGAAAGATCATATACCTGGCAGCCATATGGAATTTCCTGGACGATGTATACAGATTCGTCGTCCTTACGACAGATGCCAACGCATCCATGAGTCCCGTCCATGACCGCATGCCTGTCATGATAGGGGCTGCGGAGGCAAAGGATTGGCTTTTCGACTTTGAAAAAGCAAAGGATATGATCTCAAAGGAAATGCCCCTTCTTTCTCTTAAAAGGGAGGAAGAACAGCTGAGTTTCCTGTAAGGATATTTTTCTAAAATAATCCTTGCCAAGTGACCCCGCATAGTCTATACTTTCCTTAATTTACAAATGCTTTCGGGGCTCCGGCAAAGAGCCGGTCATGCCGCTTCACAAGGAGTTGATAGTTCCAAAATGAAAAGGACAACTGAATACTTAAAGTCTGAAGCGGGAATGAGGAACTCCGCAGCAGCAAGAATGCTGCCATGTAAAGGCTTTTGTATTGAATATCTTTGATTCGTTGGTAGTTCAGAGCTTTTAGCCTGAGCTATTTTGCGTTTTTATGGAGAAAGCACATATGATTGAACTTCGTCACTTAAGAAAAGAATTCGATGACGTCACGCCTCTCGAGGACGTGAATCTCACGATCAATGACGGCGACGTTATCGCCGTTATCGGGCCTTCAGGTACCGGTAAGTCCACGCTCCTTCGCTGCATCAATATGCTCACGCCTCCAACCTCAGGAGATATCA
>CAZTHD010000118.1:4483-5053 GCA_964613315.1 uncultured Oscillospiraceae bacterium
GTGAGAAAGAAGATGGGCATGGTTTTCCAGTCCTTTAATCTTTTCGGTCATATGACTGTAGTGGAAAACATCATGAATCCCCAGATAACTCTTCTCGGAAAGAGCCGCCAGGACGCTTACGACTATGCCATGGAGCTTCTTCACAAAGTCGGTCTTGGTTCTAAGGCTCTCAGCTATCCCGACGAGCTCTCCGGCGGACAGCAGCAGCGTGTAGCCATAGCAAGGACCCTTGCCATGGATCCTGATATCATTCTTTTCGACGAGCCCACCTCTGCTCTTGACCCGAGCATGATAGGCGAGGTCCAGTCCGTAATAGGAATGCTTGCAAAGTCAGGCCGCACCATGATGATAGTCACTCACGAGATGGACTTTGCTAAAAAGATAGCGAACAGAGTCCTCTTCATGGACGGCGGCGGCATTTACGATGACGGTACGCCGAAGCAGATATTCGACAATCCCCAGAAGGAAAAGACCAAGAGGTTCATACACAGGCTCTCGAAGCTCCAGTACAGGATAACCGATCCCGATTTTGACTTTGAACCCATAGTCGACGATCTGCAAGGCTACGCA
>CAZTHD010000119.1:0-5038 GCA_964613315.1 uncultured Oscillospiraceae bacterium
AGTCCATAGACCGCAAACTTGAGAATATCGAGAAAAAAGAGGAAGGCATCAACAGGAAGATGCAGTCCTTGACTGACAAAGAAAAGAACATCGACGAGATCCTGAAAAAGCAAGTCGATGAGCTGGAGAGGATCTCCGGCTGCACAGCCGAAGAGGCAAAGGCAATGCTCCTTCGTGACATAGAACACGACGTTCGCCGCGAAGCATCGGTAATGATAAAGGATATCGAGAGCAAAGCAAAAGAAGAAGCAGACAGGAACGCCAAAGAGATAATCACCATGGCTATCCAGCGCTGCGCAGCAGACCAGGTCGCTGAGACCACCGTGTCTGTAGTACCCCTTCCAAACGATGAGATGAAAGGACGTATCATCGGGCGTGAAGGAAGGAACATAAGAGCTATAGAGCAGGCTACAGGCATAGACCTCATCATAGACGATACGCCGGAAGCCGTCATACTCTCAGGCTTCGATCCTGTGAGAAGAGAGATAGCAAGGCTCTCCCTTGAAAAGCTCATAGTAGACGGCAGGATACATCCCGCAAGAATAGAAGAGATAGTCGAAAAGTCCACCAAGGAAGTCGAAAAGACCATAAAGGAAGAGGGCGAAGCGGCCATCTTTGAACTTGGTATCAACGGAGTACACCCTGAACTCGTAAAGATACTCGGAAGGCTCCGCTACAGAACGAGCTACGGACAGAACGTACTCAATCACTCTAAAGAGGTTGCACATCTTGCAGGTCTCATGGCAGGAGAGCTCGGTTTCGACGTAAGGCTCGCCCAAAGAGCAGGACTTCTCCACGACATAGGAAAAGCCATAGACCACGAACAGCAGGGTACCCACGTAGACCTTGGTATAGAGATACTCAGAAAGTACAAGGAGAGCGAAGCAGTCATAGGCTGCATGGCTTCTCACCACGGCGACTATGAATATACCTGCCCCGAAGGAGTTCTCGTAGCAGCTGCCGACGCGCTGTCAGCGGCAAGACCGGGAGCAAGAAGAGAGACTCTCGATACCTATATCAAGAGGCTCCAGAATCTCGAAGAGATCGCAAACTCCACCCCGGGCGTTGAATCTTCCTACGCCATCCAGGCAGGAAGAGAGATCAGGATCATTGCAAAGCCGGATCAGGTCTCTGACGGTGAGATCCAGATGCTCGCAAGGGATATCTCAAGGAAGATCGAAAGCGAGCTCGAATACCCCGGCCAGATCAAGGTCAACGTAATAAGGGAAACAAGAGCAATAGAATACGCAAAATAGTAATGCAAAGTACGTATAGCCCGCTTTATGCGGGCTTTCTTTTAGAAAATGATATACCTTGATAATTCAGCAACAACTAAACCAAGCAAAGCATGTCTCGATGCGATGACAGATGCGCTCACGGTCAACTTTGGCAATCCATCCTCTCTTTATAACGTAGGACTGGATGCCGAAAAGATTGTAAAGCACGCTAGAGAAGTAATAGCAAAGTCCATAGGAGCAGACCCCTCCGAGGTATATTTTACTTCCTGCGGCAGCGAAAGCGATGATACTGCTATCTTCGGCGCATGGAACGCAAGAAAGAAACAGGGAAAGAGGATCATAACCACGGCTGTGGAACATCCTGCAGTACTCCGATGTTTCGAAAAGCTCCAACAGGAAGGAGCGGACGTGCAGTACATACCCGTTCTTTCAGACGGAAATCTCGATATGGATGCTTTCAGAAAACTCCTAAATGAAGATACGGTCTTTGTCAGCGTCATGCACGTGAACAACGAAACAGGAGCAATCTTTCCGATCGAGGAGATATCGAAGGAAGTAAGGAAGTATCCCAATATCATCTTCCATTCCGACTGCGTGCAGTCCTATGGAAAGATAGACCTCGACGTAAACAAAATGGGCGTCGATATGATCAGCCTTTCCGGCCACAAGGTCCACGCCAGCAAGGGCATAGGAGCTCTTTACGTAAGAAGCGGTCTTCACATACCTCCATATATCTTAGGCGGAGGACAGGAAGCGGGCTTTAGGTCCGGAACGGAAAACGTTCCCGGCATCGCAGGCTTTGGAGCGGCTGTTGAGGATATGCATATGGTAAAGCCGGAGCCCAAAGACTATTTAAGAAAAAAGCTCCTTGAGGAAATAGATGATATAAAGATCAATTCGCCTGAAAACGGTGTGTCTTCCGTTCTCAACGTGAGCTTCCTCGGCTGCAGGGGCGAAGTGCTCCTCCACATGCTTGAGCAGGATAAGATCTACGTCTCGACGGGATCTGCTTGTTCATCTCACAAGAAAGGGAGCCACGTTCTTTCTGCCCAGGGACTTTCTCCGGAAGCCATAGACGGAGCCGTGAGGTTCAGCTTCGGCTGCGACAACACCGTCGAAGAAATGGACGTTGTCGTGGAAAAACTGAAGAAATACGTAAAGATGCAAAGAAGGCTCAGAAAGGCTGTGAAAAGGTCATGATAAACAGCGGTGAACAGGTATATTTAGTGCGCTGCGGAGAGACGGCTCTTAAAGGCGATAACAAGTCATATTTCGAGAGGCTCCTCGTAAGCAAGATAAAAGCTGCGCTTAAGGATGAAAAGGTGAGCAGCGTAGACAGGGTGGAAGGGCTCATTTTGGTCAGGACCTCCCTTGATACGGACTCCGCGTCAGTTCTCAAGAAAGTCGGAAGAGTTTTCGGCGTCGACTCCATAAGCCCCGCCACGGAAATCTGCTACGAGGGCATGAGCTCCGAAGATACCATAAATGAAATAGGAAAAGTCGCTGCCGATATGATGCAGGGTCTCATAGACGAAAAGGGCATCAAGACCTTCAAGGTAGAGGCAAAAAGGGCTGACAAGAACTTCCCCATTCAGTCTCCCAGGATCGCAAAGGAAGTGGGAGCCTGCGTCCTTAAGGCCTGCAAGGTCTTGAAGGTAGACGTACACGAACCTGAAGCAGTGGCCTGGGTGAACGTGAGAAGAAAGTACGCATATGTATACGAAGAAAAGATAATGGCCTACGGAGGCCTTCCCTTAGGTACCAACGGCAATGGCCTCGTGCTCCTTTCAGGAGGCATAGATTCTCCCGTTGCCACCTTCCTCATGGCTCACAGGGGAATGATGATAGAAGCTGTGCATTTCCACTCCTATCCATATACCTCGGACAGAGCTTTTGAAAAGGTGAAAGACCTGGCAAAGATACTCACGACTTATTGCGGCAGGATCAAGATGACCAGCATCAACCTCCTTCCCATACAGGAGCAGATAGTCATGAACTGTCCTGAAGACGAAACTACTATCCTCGTGAGAAGGTTCATGGTCAAGATAGCAGACCGCATCGCAAAATCAAACGGATGCCAGATGCTCATAACAGGTGAAAGCCTCGGGCAGGTGGCAAGCCAGACTGCAGACTCTTTAGTCGTTACCGACGCTGCGACGGATCTTCCCGTTATGAGGCCGCTCATAGCCATGGATAAGACCCAGATCATAGATATAGCAAGGGAGATAGGGACCTTTGAGACTTCCATACAGCCCTTTGAAGACTGCTGCACGGTCTTCCTTCCCAAGCATCCTGTGACCAAGCCAAAGCTTGAGAGGATACTGGAGAGCGAATCAAAACTGGACTGCGAAGGCCTCATCGAAGCAGCTCTTTCAGCCGCAGAAGTGACTGTTATCAATTCATGATATTTTGAGGGCATCAATGTACCGCTAATTTTCGAAAAACCCCTCGGCGGCTTTACGCTAAGCCTTTTTGAGATCTGCTGCTTTCCCCTGGGCTGCCGCCCGGATCAAGCGCAGATCTTAGCAAAAAGTCTCAGCTTGCCTCCTCGAAGCGTTTTTCTCAAATCAGCAGCACATCGCTGCCCAAGCTAGGTATAAAGGTGATCGAGTATGAGTAAGGTTTATGATTTTTTGAAAGAGAACGGAATGCTGGCAGAGTGCTTCGACGATAAGGCCATTGAAAAAGACCTCATAAACGATATCGAGGAAAGACGGACCGTCAGCATGATACGCACTTATCAGCGCAGCACTGACACAGATCTTCCGGAAGGCAAGATCCTGGCCATAGACGCAGGCGGCACAAACCTCAGATTCGCTGAGTATGAAAACGGAAACTTCAGCGAGCCCGTCAGAATACCCATGTTCGGCATCAAGGAGGAGATCACAGCCGACAGATTCTTCGATCTCATGGCCTACGAGATCTCCAAGTATGATGCAAAGGACGTTGGGTTCTGTTTCTCCTATCCCTGCGAGATACTGGATAATAAAGACGGAAAGATCATCGTCTTTGCAAAGGAAGTAAAGATAAAGAATGCAAAGGGCAAGGTCCTCGGAAAGGAGCTCAACAAAAGGCTTTCTGAGAAGAGGAACTTTTCGATCATAAACGATACAGTCGCAGCTCAGCTCGGCACTTCCGCAGACGCAGGTATAATACTGGGAACAGGCTTCAATATCTGTTATACGGACAGAAAAGAGAACATGATCATCAACAGCGAGATAGGGCAGTATGAAGGCTTCCCCTTCGGCACCTTCGACAAAGAACTTTCCAAAGAGCTCAAAAGCCCGAAAACCGTTGCCGAAAAACTCATTTCCGGAGCATACCTCGGCGGGGTGATACAGAATGCTGCCAGCGCTTATTTCGGCCGCAGAATGCCCGATTTCGAGCTCAAAGACGTATCTGAATTCCTCATAGGCGAGGGAATGCTTTACGATCACCTGAATACCGCCGAGAGAAATGAATTCAGAGAGATGGTATCTCTCATACAGAAAAGAGGCGCTCACTGCGTAGCTCTCATGGTCAAATGTCTGCTGAAAGACTACCCAAAAGGAAGCGAGATAAAGATAGCCCTTGAAGGAAGCACCGTATACAAGATGCCGGGCTACCATGAAGCACTGAAAGACGCTCTTTCCGAAACTCTTGATCTCAAATTTGAGTTCGTCGATGCGAGAGGGACCCTCCTTACAGGCTGCGTAAGAAGCCTTCTTGGGTGAAGACTCTGCTCCCATGAGTAGCTCATCTCCCATAGGCGCAGTGCTCTGCCGGTCTTGACAGAAAAACAAAAAGTATATAGATCGATA
>CAZTHD010000120.1:0-5027 GCA_964613315.1 uncultured Oscillospiraceae bacterium
TTGGAAAGAAGATAGAGTCCGTAGCCTGCTTTCTTTATCTTTCTTACCACATCGAACATGCTCTCTACTTCAAGTATAGGTTCGTACCATTTGCATGCAAGCTCATTGACTATATTGTGGTACTTTTTATCTACCTTTTTGCAAACATCCTCTGCTATTTTTTCAGCGGTGGTATATCCCCAGTCCGCAAGAGTCCAGTCTGCATTTTCATATATAGAATCGATGAGATAAAGCTTCTCTTCCTCTGTAAGGTCATATCTGTCAGCGAATGCTTTCGGGTCGAACCACAATAGCACGTCGCCCATATCAAAAACAAAATTCTTTATCAAATGAGCCTCCGTCTAAGACTGCTCCTGAAGGCTTGCAGTTTTTTTCTTGAATATTTTGGCAAAGAATTCTTTGTGTTTCTTCCTTGCTTCCAGTCTTTCGGAAAGATCTCTTGCTCCGACTCCGTACACGAGCCAAAGTATTATTCCTGACACTATCATAATGAAGACTGTTGAAGCGCAGCGGCGTCCCGAAGCATTCATATTGAAACCGTAAAGTCCTTCATCATGGGTCATAGACTGGATGACCATAGCATAGGATCTGCCGTAAGAACTTGCGAAAGTTGCCGACATATCGTATTCAGTGAACAATGCGTTGAAGTTGAGAGCAAACACGGCAAGAACGCTGGGCAGTATGATGGTAAGTTTTACTCTCAGGAAAGTTCTGAAAGGACTTGATACGAGGTTCTTTGCAGCATCTTCAAGCTCGTTGTCGATAGAATAGAAGGCTGCTTTTATCATCCTTAAACTGAACGGCAGCTTGGTCACCACGTATGCCATGATTATCAACAGCTTAACGTTATCTGCAAAGTAAAGGTTTTGATTGCCTACGTACCAGACGCTGTTGCTGTTGAAGTATATCCTGTACGAATAGCATATCAGGATAGTCGGCAGGAGCCATGGGAAAAGGAGCGAATACTCAAGAGCAGTACCTATCTTCTTGTGCTTTGAAATATATTCGCATGCTACGACTACTATTATGCAGGCTAAGAGCGCAGCTGTCGCTGAAAGGAAAAAGCTTGTCTTGATTCCTGCAAGAGTAGCATCGTTGGAGAATACGCCTGAGATAGCTCCCGGAATATTTTTGTAAACACCTCTTGTCGTGAGATATTGATAATCCTGTTTTCCGAAGTAATTGATCAAAGTCCAGTTAGAGAAATCGATCTTCTTAAGGCTTATTGCTGAGAAGGTCTGGAAGCTGAACACTATGATCATCACTACCGGGATCATATATATCACGAAAAGTACGTAAGCATAGATATGTGCTATCACGTTAGCAACGGGATTTTCAATCTTCTGCTTTTGGAGCTTGGCCTTTGTTTTAGAAACTGAAAGGTAGTGGCCTTTCCTCTCATATGCCGTGAGCACCGTAAGAAGTATTATGGTGAACATGGCCAGTATTATGGAAAGAAGTGCTGCTCTTGCCTGAGGAAAGGATTCGTCGGCGCTGGAGCTTCCTGCAAGTCTTACGATCTCAGGATTGATGGAATCGTAACCCAAAAGCACCGGAGAGGACATGGCGCAAAGTCCGGTGATGAAGGTCATTATAGTAAGAGAGAAAAGCGTAGGGATAAGTGTCGGCATTACGACTTTGAAGAGCACCTTGAATGGATTTGCCCCCATGTTTCTCGCAGCTTCTACTGTGTTATAATCTATGCCCCTTATAGCATTCCTAAGGAACAACATATGGTTGCTTGTGCAGGCAAAAGTCATGGTAAAGACTACAGCGCTGAAACCTGTGAACCAGGTCTTTGAAAGACCCGGGAATGCGTTTACCAAAAGCGGTGTCAAAATACCGTCGTTGGCATAGAGGAACATGTATCCTGTAACCAGAGCGACGCCGGAATAGATCATCGTAGTCATATATCCCATTCTGAGTATCTTAGCGCCTTTTATATCGAAGTACTCCGTGAGCAGAACTATTGAGATCCCGACGAAGTTTACCGTTATGACAAGAACTACGGCAAGTTTCAATGAGTTCCATACGTAGTTCTTCATATTGCCGGCAAGGAAGAATCTTATGACCGCAAATGGATCTGCTTCACCTGCTGCATTTTTTACAGTGAATATGCTGGTTAAAGTGTTCCAGCACGGCAGTACCATGAAACCGAAAAACAGGTATGCGAAGAACACCAGCATCAGCACTCTGAATATGAATATGCTGTCAAAGCGTTTTTCCTTTAACATATCAGTCCTCCTGGGTCTTGTAGCTCATAATATTGGACGGGTTGAAGCTGATCCTTACAGTTTCACCGGAATTGACCGGAGTTCTGCCGTCGTTTTTCTCTATGACTCTCAAAGTCTGTCCGTAAGCTGCCACGGTGTATTTGATATATAGGCCGTAGTACTCTGAACTGACTACTTGTGCATCGAAAACGAAATGGTCTTCGTCCTGAGCTTTGTTGACGTGTAGTCTTTCAAGCCTGATATAGTGATGATCTTTTGGATCAAGACCGGCGCCTTTCTCATTGAGAGCTTCTACTATCCCCTCTTCGAGTCTGTTAATGTCTCCTATGAAGTTGCAGACAAATTCTGTAGCCGAGTGATTGTATATTTCGTTAGGAGTTCCTATCTGTTCGATATATCCTTTATTGAATACGGCTATCCTGTCGGAAAGGGTCAGAGCTTCTTCCTGGTCGTGGGTGACGTAAATAGAAGTGATGCCGAAATCTTTCTGCATCTTCTTGAGTTCGTTTCTGAGTTGTACTCTTAGCTTTGCGTCAAGGTTTGAAAGAGGTTCGTCAAGGCATATGACGCTGGGATTTGTAACAAGAGCTCTTGCGATGGCAACTCTTTGCTGCTGTCCTCCTGAAAGTTGAGATACAGCCTTTTCGAGCTGTTCGTCGGAAAGGTCAACTTTTCTTGCTATATCCCTTACTTTGTGGTCTATTTCATTCTTTGAAAGCTTTTTGATCTTAAGTCCGAAAGCTATGTTGTCATAGACTGTCATTGTCGGGAAAAGCGCATAGCTTTGGAAGACAATACCGATATTTCTTTTCTCTATAGGAACATTGGTAATGTCTTTGTCCTTCATATATACGGTTCCCGAAGCGGGACTTATAAATCCGGTAATAGTTCTTAAAGTGGTAGTTTTTCCGCATCCTGAAGGACCCAGGAACGTAAAGAACTCCCCTTCTTTCACGTGCACGTTGATATCGTGAAGCGCAGTGAAGTCATCGAATTTTACAACGATATTATCTAATTTGATCATAACTTTGGACCTTTCAAAAAATGGCGAGCCAAAAATGGCCCGCCATTAAGCAGTAAATTGATTATTTCTTCTGCGTGAGTGTTGCCCAGTCAAGAGAATCCCAGTTGGGTTCTGCAGGAGCATCCTTCTGGTCTGCCCAGTAGAATCCGAGGTTCGTCATGATGTTTGTCCACTCTGCGGAATGTGCGCCGACATATTCAGCATAGTTCATGTCGGTTCCTTCGACTTTGTTGAGTGCGAAGTTCTTGATGGTGTAGATGACAGGAGTCTCAGCATAAACCTTTGCTGCAGCATCGCTGTTGCAAGGATAGCTGTCGAACATTTCTGCCCATGCAGCCTGTGTTTCTGCTCCGCCAAACCATTCAGCAAATGCTTTTACCTGTGCAGTCTGAGCTTCAGTACGTCCTTCTTTTTCGAGGATGCCGAGATACTCAGCAATGTAATACGTACCGTCTGCGATATCTACGAGCTTCCATGTATCATTTGTAAGAGGATGCTCGGAGCTGTCCTTTGCTGTATCCAGTTTTCCATAAAGAGAGCTGGAATAGAATGTTGAGACCTGTACGTCTCCTCTGTTAAGAGGATCGAAGCCGTAGCTGTCACCGGTGTAGTTGCCGTTTGCGCAATACTTCCAGAGCATCTTCCATCCGTCAACGGAGATTCCGCCGGCAGGAGAAGAAGGATCTGTATATGCGTAAAGCAGAGAATTGTTGATGTTGGCATTTGTAGTTCCGCCTACTTTGCCCTGTCTGTACCACTTGTAACCGCAGTCTACGATGTCTGCCCAGTGATTGAAGTGGAGTTCCTGTCCGTTTGTACCGTACTCGTCTGTTCTGTAGAGCATGAGTATGTTCTGGATAACGAGACCATAGGCTTTTCCGTCATACTTGAAGTCGCCTACTTTGTCTGCCCAGGAAGGTGTCCAGTCTGCAAGCTTGAGGTTCTCATAGGTACCGTTGATGACCTGTCCCCAACGAGTTTCGTTAAGACCGAAGAGTATATCTCCGTCCTTTTTCTCGTTTGCCGCCTGAACAGCAGCAGTATCTCCGGAGATAACAGAGTTATCATCGATAGAGATGTTGAATCCTGCCTGCTTTGCATAATCCACGAACCATGTTACACGTTCTGTGGAGTTGGAATTGGAATAGATACGGATGACGTAATCCTTATCAGCTTCTGCTTCCTTGGGTTTGCCGCATGCAGCGAATCCGAGCACTAATACAAGTGCAAGAAATACAGCTAATACTTTTTTCATTTTTACCTCCAATAAATATAAATGCTATTTATATACTGCATTCATTACCATATATTTTAGTCTTTATTGATAAAAAATCAATAATTTGAGTGTAAAACGTTTTCGCAATCCCTGGCGATCTGAGCTTCAAGCTCTTCTATACTGTCGAACTTGTATTCGGGTCTAAGGAAATGAACGAACTCGACTTTTATCTCTTCTCCGTAGATATCTCCATCGAAATCGAATATATGAGTCTCTGCATTTTTTCCGAATTTGCCTACCGTAGGTTTGTTACCCACGTTCGTGACGCCGAGATATTCATTTTCATCAACATGTATCCTTGTTACGTATACTCCGTTTCTTGGAAGAGTCATATCTTCGCTTAGATTAAGATTGACCGTAGGATATCCCATTCTCGCGCCGAAGTGCTGGCCTTCTATAACTTTACCGGATATGGTATATCTCCTTCCAGTATATTTAGAATAGTCCTCTACTTTTCCTTCTTCAAGAAGACTTCTTATGAGTGTGCTTGATA
>CAZTHD010000121.1:0-4992 GCA_964613315.1 uncultured Oscillospiraceae bacterium
TCTTGCCATACGTTGTATTTTATTATCTTGCAGGAAAAAATACAAGTTATATAATAGATGCATGTTCAAAATTTGTAATGAAGATCTCGATTTAACAAAGATAGCGGACAGCGGACAGTGCTTCAGGATGGATAAGAATGAAGACGGCAGCTGGACCGTCATAGCATTGGATAAGCTCTGCAGCGCTAAAGAAGATAGCTGCGGAACGGTTCTTTTCGATTGCCCCGAAGAAGATAATGTTTTCTGGAAAAAATATTTCGATTTGGAAACGGATTATGCCAAATTCAGAGGATCTGCAGATAGAAACGATCCCTTCCTTTCGGCTGCCGTGGATTACGGCAAGGGCATAAGGATACTGAGGCAGGATCCCTGGGAGATGCTCATAACCTTCATCATATCCCAGAGAAAGAACATCCCGGCTATAAAGGCCTGCGTAGAGAAGCTCTGCTCAAGATGGGGCAGGGAAATAAAAGACGGCATCCACGCTTTTCCTACGCCTGAAGAACTTGCATGCGCAAGCCTACTTGATCTTTCTTGCTGCAGCCTCGGCTACAGAGCCGAATACGTATATCTGGCAGCTCAGGCTGTGAGCAGCGGGGAACTTAAGCTTGAAGAACTGGTTTCTTTAAGCGATGAAGATCTTCTTGCTTCTCTCCTCAAACTCAAAGGGGTAGGAGTGAAGGTTGCAAATTGCGTATCCCTTTTCGGTTTTCACAGGATAGCGGCTTTTCCCATTGACGTATGGATAGACAGAGTGCAGAAAACATACTATAATGGACACTTCCCCGTGGAAAGATATGAGGGATATGCAGGAATAATGCAGCAGTACATTTTTTACTATGCAAGAAAGGAAATGTGAAATTAAAATAGTAATTGATGTCAGATAAGAAAGTTACAGCTAAGAAAGTAATCAAGATCATCTTAAGTATAGTTTCACTCTTACTGATAATCTCGATAGTATCAGTCATAAATATCGCTGCTTGCCAGCTTCTTGATCTTTACGATTATGCAAAGGAAACCAAACATAACGCAGAAGACTTTGTCACTTTAATGAAAGACAAAGATTTTTATAATGCAAAAGATAAGCTTGATGAAGTTCATAGCAGCATTAAATATTTCAGATCGCTTGCAGAAAACGAATACGTAGATAAGGCCGCTTCTTACGTAAAGAAGTATGAAGGAGATTACAGATCTGCCTGCAAGCTCCTCGATATCGCAGATGAGACCCTCGATGAATGGTCTGACAGGACTTTCGATCTGCTCTTTGAAAACCCATTAGACAATATATCATCAGATGCAGGATTCAATATACCTTCGATCATGTCCTATCTTGATTATGCACAGGAAGCTGTACCCATGGCCGAAGATCTGCTTTCTGAGCTTTCTAAGATCGAGCTTTCGTTCTATGACCTGAAAGGAAAAATAGGAGAGCACAGAGATAAGATAGACGAGCTTTTAGGAGTATATCATCAAGCCGAATACTATTTCCCGCTTATAAGAGCGTTCCTCGGTGACGGGACTGTTAATAAGTATTATCTGGTATTCGCGCAGAATACGGCAGAGATAAGACCAGGAGGCGGTTTCCCGGGATCCGTCGGAAGCGTAAGGATAAAAGACGGATATCTATCCATAGGAGACTTTAGGAGCGTATGGGACATATTCCCCGATTATACGCCTTATCATCTGGCGGTGGACTGGTGGACAAACGAAGTCTTTGGAGGCGTTGTCAATTGGCCAAGAGACGCGGAGATGAATCCCGATTTCGAGTTCCTTGGCAAATACTGGTGCGACGTATACGAATATCAAAACGGCATAAGGGCTGACGCTGTAGTTTCCGTGACTCCCGCCATAATACAGGAGTTCCTCAGGATATTCGGCGAGATAGAACTCTCAAACGGCGACGTCATGAACGGAGATAACGCTGTAAGGCTGCTTCAGCACGACTGGTACGTTAGATATATGAACAGCTATCAGATCATGTACGGAATAGAAGGGCCGAACAAAGTGGTAGATGCACTTTTCAGTGAAGTCACCAAAGCACTTCTTCCTCTTTGCAAGGATGTAAAAGATATTGGCGTGGTACCCAAACTCATAGATATGGTCGAAAAGTGCGCAGATAACAGGGTCCTCATGATCTGGATGAACGATCCTGAAGCTCAAAAGCTCGTAAAGGAGTACGGTTTTTCGGGAGGCCTTGGAGACGATCCTGAAAAGCCTGTGGTCGGAGTATATTTCGGCAACAACTACGCCTCTAAGATGGGCTGGTGGATAGATGCGGACTCTTGGATAGGTGAAGGAAGGCTCCTTTCAGACGGAAGCATGGAATACGACGCCCACGTGACCTTTACCAATATCTTCGATCCAAGCGAAGCATATTACCTTGGCTACTGGATTGCCGGTGTCAGGATGAACGGCATACTGGACTGGTACGTATACGTATTCGGTCCTGCAGGAGGGGATATTTACGACGTATGCATCGACTATTGGTGGAATCCCTGCAATATCACCTGGTATAAAGGACATACCCTGGGATATATGAACAGGCATTATTTCCATCCCGGAACTGAAACCGTATATTTCACCATACGCACAGCGCCGGGAGTGACGGAAAAGCCCGTCATAAAGATGACGCCTACCGTGACCGAATACAGATAAATCAAATATCGGGAATGTTGCATGCTAAGTGCTGTATTGCAACATTCCCTTTTTTTATATATACTATTTTTATCCAATTATGTAATTATTTGCTGTTTATATAAATGGTGATCGATATGACTGGAAAGAAACATTTTAGAACTGCTCTTACTGCATTGCTTCTTATCTTGGCAATGCTTCTATGCAGCTGCGGTGAAAAACCTAAAGAAGTATCTCCTACCGTTGAGGAAGTGAGCAAGCTTTCTTCAGCGGCAGGTTTCCTCGCGATGAAAGTCGAGGAGAGCGGGGGATTCATAGCAAGCGAAGCTCAAAGAGAAAAAGCTTCCGATTACGCATATCTTTACGATAATGCCATGGCGGCAGTGGTGCTCTCAAAGGTTGGGGCCCAGGCCCATGCGGAAAAAATAGCCGACGCCATAGTCTTTGCTCAAACTCACGACCGCACCTTCGAAGACGGAAGGCTTCGCAATACCTACAGCAGCGGAGATCCGAAAGAATATTCGGGAAGGTCCATAGCAGGTAAAAAGGTGACCATCAGCATACCCGGTTTCTGGGCAAACGGTCATTGGCAGGAAGATATATATACGGTCTCTACGTCGACAGGCAATATGGCATGGACCATTATCGGACTTGTATCAGTAGTGAAAAATGCCGCAGAAGACAAAAAGACGGAATATCTTGATGCAGCCATGAGAGCTGCTGATTTCGTGCTTACTCTCAAATCTGACAACGGCGGTTTCACTGCAGGATACGACGGATGGGACGACGCACAGACAAAAGCAACTTACCAGTCCACAGAACACAATATCGATCTTTACTACGCTTTTTCTGCACTTGCCAAGGCAGTTTCAGAAAAGGCACCGGATAAGGCTGCCTCATATAAAGATGCAGCAGAATATGCCAAAGCCTTCGTCATGTCCATGTACGACCCCGAGCTCCATTGCTTCTATACCGGAACCGAAGATGACGGAAAAACGGTCAGCGACGGAGTCATACCCCTCGATACCAACAGCCTTTCGCTTCTCGCCTTCTGGGATGAACTGGAAGACAAGGATGATATATTCGCATTCGTAGAAGAGAGAGTGGCCGTAGACGACGGATATGATTTCAGCGCAGGAGATCTGGACGGAATCTGGAACGAAGGAACGGCTCAGATGGCAGTGTGCTACCTCTTAAAAGAGGATACGGCAAAATACGATTCCATCATGTCTTATCTTGATACGCAGGTCCTTAAAGACGGAAGTATCACGGCTGCAGATATAGACGGCCTTTCAACAGGTTTCATCCTTTACGGATCTGACATACTCTGGGTATATAACCATGAGCAGAGCATAGGAGCCACTTGCTGGCTCGCATTCGCCCAGCTCAAAACTAATCCTTTGGATAACACGAAATAGCTTTTCATATGAGCGATAATAAGGAACAAAAGAATAAAAGAGTTCCGGTACTGGGCAACCGCCTCTGCGGCGTGTGGCTCTACGTTATCGTGCTGCTTCTTAATGCTGGCACCCATGCGTATCTCTTCTTCCTCTTCGGAAGGGACGTTGAGATATTGCCAAGGCTGCTGCTGTCTTTCATATTCTTCATTTATCCTTTATGCTACCTTGCAGACGTTGTCTGGTCTCTCAATCCGGCAGTCCTCAGGATACTTTCGGGTAGGAAAGCCGTAAACCGCAAGTACTATATGAACACTGTTCGCGAGGAATTCGACAAAGATAAACTTCTTCCCGTTACGGTTTCCATACCCGTATATCAGGAAAGCAACGAGATCATATTCAAGACCTTCCTCGACAGCATTTCAGCCGGTGAAAAATACAAAGCATTCAGCGGCAGGGAATTCAACGTGCTTGTTTCAGACGACGGACTGGCTCCGCTTCTTGGCGGCAACTGCAGTAAAGAAAAGGCGGAAGAAGTCGTAAGAAGACTTGCGGAAAACGATGAGTCTTTGAGTCCGAAAGAGCGCATGGCAGCTGAGAGGATAGTGTTCTATAGGGAACATAATATTTCTTACGTAGCAAGACCTGCAAAGGACAGGGCCGGGCTTTTCAAGAAGGCTTCTAACCTCAATTACACTTTGAAACTCTGCGAAGCGGCTGAAGGAAAGGTCGCCCCTGACGAGTTCTTCCTTGAGGGAGGAGCTTTTGAAGGAGGCTATGCCGAAGGCCCCATAGACATACACGAGATAATACTTCTCCTCGATAAAGACTCGGGGCTCAATCAGGGCATAATCAATGCGGTGCTTCCCGAATTCACTGCAGACGACGAGCTTGCCTACGTTCAGTGTTCGACAAAGACAGATAATATCAAATTGAACTATTACAGCTCTGCTACGGTGCA
>CAZTHD010000122.1:0-4951 GCA_964613315.1 uncultured Oscillospiraceae bacterium
ATCTTAATATGTCGCTTTATCCCGGGACCAATCTCTTTGAGCTTAAAAGACAAATAGGCAAACTGTCACTGGGCGTAAACGAGTATATACTCGGATATTTCTCATCCTACACAGATCTTATGGACAATACCTATTACCGTTACGAGGTAGAGAAGATAATATGCGGGAAAGGAAGCGATGAAGAAAATCTTCTTGCGATAAAAGAAAGACTCATAGCCCTGAGATTTGCGATCAATCTTGCTACACTCAATAAAGAGGACGTGGACGTGAGCATGATAGGGACTTTCATAGAAGCTGCCATTCCCGGACATTTAGACGATGCAGCGGTGGAAGTAAGTCAGGCTCTCGAACAGGCTAAAAGGGACGTGGAGCAGCTCCTCATGGGAGCAAACATACCCATAACAGGCTCGGCGGAAGGCTTCGGAAAATACAGGGATTACCTGAGAATATTACTTCTTTTTACGCCTGAACTCACGAAGTTTCAGAGGATGATGGGTGTGATGGAGACGAATATAAGGATGATGGACAGGATGATCTTCTCTTTCTCCGACTATGTTTACGGTTTTGAGATGAAGGCCGTCCTTACAAGGCGCTCTTTGACAAGTTTCTTCGGGTTTACGAAAAACACGGAAAATGTGTGGATACAATTTCTCTACAAGTAAAGGAAGTTCCACGGTAGATGCATCACTTGCTCTTCCGGTCTTCATTCTGAGCATAGCATTGCTTCTCTCCCTTATTTACGAGGCCGGAGAAGAAGATGCGCTGTATAAGAAGCTTGCGAAGGATGCAAACGCCGCTTCAGCAGTTCTCGGAACAGTAGATATAGAAGTTCCGTTTATGATCGCCATAGGGAAGACCAAGACCAGAGGGATAGAACGTGAGCTTTATTACAGGCCTTTTTACGGCGAATCCGCAGAGGTCAGGAACCATGACATCACAGTATACATTTTTCCCAAATACGGAAAGAAATACCACATTGCCGGATGTTCCACCATGGAAAGGAATCCCTCTTTCAGAGCGGTGCCTAGATCACAGGCTGTTTCCATGGGGTATACGGAATGTCATCTTTGCGGGCTCGGCTGGACTGATTATTTCAAAAAAGACAGCCTGAGGCCTCCGGTAAAGGATCGATAGCGATGAAAAAAACTTTAAGGAATATTTCAATAATAGTCTTTGTCCTTGCTCTGATCGCCGGGATCTATTTTTATGAGACGAGGGACAAGCATAGGCAAAGTTACGAGATCGTAAATGATACGCCGGCTTCTACCTCCGATGAGACCGCTGAAACGGATGATGAAAAAGTCAACGGGGAAGATGACGATGAGAAAACTTCAGAAGATGAGGACGATCCAAAAGGCGAAGAGGGAGGAACTCCTCACAGCGGAGGAGAAAGCGGTCATGGTCCTCATGGCGGATACGGCGGGAGCAGTGAGAATAATGGAGGCGGAGGGAATACAGGTAGTAATGCTCCCAGTACTGAGCCAATACCGCTTTACGACTATTTCATGGATGGTCCTTACTACATATGCAAAGGATGCTATCTGCCATTTCCTGATATAGCATCGCTGAATGCCCACGAATGCAGCTATCACGGAACAGAAGAGTGCGTTCACGAGTGGGAGGCTGAATATAACGACGTATGGGTAGAGGATATAGGACATTACGAGTACGGCCTCATAAGCGAAGGCTATGACGAAGCTGTATACGAGGAAAGATGCGTATGCAAAAAGTGCGGAGAGTACTTCCAAAGTTCTGAAGAGGCCGCAGATCATATCATCAGGGTCCATGGAAACGAAGGATCCTGGTCAGTTGAGAACGTTATAGTCTCGTATATACATCACGATCCGGTCTACGGTGATATCTTTGTCATCGATGAGGCAGCTCATTGGGACAGAGTCATATACAGATACCGCTGCAGAAAATGCGGCGAGATCAAATATCCAGATTAAAGGGTAAAAGGGGTTAGAAAATGAATAAAAAAATCAGATTGGCGGCGTTTATTACGTTGCTCTCGCTTGTTGTTGGCTTTTTCCCGGCAGCAGCATTCGCAGATTACGATTTCACAGAACAGAATATGACCGTATACAATCCGTCAATGGTCTCATATTACTGGGGCTGGGACAAGGACTGGTCTGTTCCGTATCTGACGTTATCCAACGGATGGCACGTTTCTTATACGGAAACTCTCTACGGTTTTACAGCAGGATCGTACAGAGGAAGAGTGGGTTATTGTTTTGCTCCCGGTGTGATCTTTTCAGACCAGACCACCTATTATTCAAAACAGGAAAGCTATTTCGATACCGTTGCGGATACGATCACTACTCTCACTAAGGACGAACTAATAGAACTGACCGGATACGTTTTGGCCTATTCATACAAGGGAGATCTTAAGCAGAGCTATTTTGAGGACGAAACAAGCGGCAAAGATGCATTCGGCCATATTTGGGCCAGTCAGGTGCTTTTCTGGGAGCTCGTTGTCGGGGAGCGAAACGGAGATTTTGAATACGTTGGACCGCAGGAGGGCTGCTCACCCTGCAAAGCAGTCATCAGAACGTATAACCCGATATACGGCAAATTCTTGGAACATTACGATGCTATGGAAAAGGCCGTAAAGAAAGCTCTTCATTATCCGTCCTTTGCCCCCGAAGGAGAAAACAATAGTTATTATCTCAGCTGGAACGGGAGCAATTACAGTCTTACTCTTGAAGACAGTAACGGAGTTCTCGAAGGCTATACGGTGAACTCGGATAATGAGAATATAAAAATAACACGGGAAGGAAACACCCTGACCCTAAGCAGTGAGATACCCATAGAAGAAAGCGTCGAGATCAAAGTCGAAACGCTCATAGATTCGGATTCTTTCATGGTTTGGGGATCTGCCGGTCAGAACGACTTTGGCGCGATCAAGGACGATCCTTATTCGTACAACCAGACCCTTGTATTCAATACGGGTACCGTGAGCGTTACCAAGAGTTCCTCTATCTACGTGAGTACGGAAAGCGGTGAGGTCGCGATCTCAAAGGTATCGGCAAACTGCCCTGTGACTGACGGAAACAATAATTATTCTTTAGAAGGGGCAGTATACGGTGTATACACTTCAGGAGACGTCGACAGGGACACAGTAGATGAGAATACCATGATCGGTGAGATCGTAACGGACGAAGAAGGGCGCGGCAGCATACTTTCGGGCATAAGCGCAGGGAGAACCTATTACGTAAAAGAGCTGTCCGCTCCTAAAGGATACTTGATCGATGAGAATGTGTATGCCGTGACACCCGAAGGGACAGGAGCCTATGCTGCGGTGGTCGAATCTGTCGAAGACCCCGTGAATGACCCTATGGCGATAACGATATTCAAGGAAAGCTCCATTTCCTTCGAGGATCCGGATATAGAGGTCGAAGACGCGCCTTCTCTTGCAGGCACGGAATTCACTGTAAGATATTACGACGTGGATCCTGACGAGGAGTACAGCGCGGAAGATCTGGAGGAACTGACTCCTAAGAGAACATGGGTCATCACCGTAAAGAAAATTGAGAGCGACGGAGATATCGTATATATGACGCAGCTGGCGCCGGCTTTCCTTGCCGAGGGCAGTGATGAACTTTATTATTCCGAAGGAGGAGAAGCCATACTTCCAGTAGGATATTTCACTGTAAAAGAAACAAAAGCATCTCAGGGATACACATTGAAAGACTCAAGGTATTATTCCGGTGGAGAGCTGATAGGAGAAAACAATGAGACCATAGTCGGAAAGCTCGATCATGACGGAAATATAAGCCCTGAAGGTATCGACACAGGAGCTATCTGTATAGTCAACAAATACCTTGTTCCGGTTGGACCTGATTCTCCGGGAACAGGAGACGGTGAAGCTCTTTGTATCCTCATGGTATTATCCTTTGCTATCCTTGTGGCGTATATAGATCTCGAGCTGCGCAAAAACAGAATTAAATAGTCGATCGGCATTGACTGAAAAACGGTTTAACTGATCTTTACAGAGCTTCCTCACTCTGCGAAGATCAGTTTTTTATTTGAAACGATTCTGCATGGCATATGATATAATGATGAAAATCAAAAACGAGGAAGACCAAAATGAGAGAAGTCATACTTGCAGAGCACGCCGGTTTTTGCTTCGGCGTCAAAAAGGCTGTAAATGCCGCTTATGAAGAAATAGAAAAAGCCAATGCCGATGGCGTTAAGCTCTATTGCCTTGGGTCGCTCATCCACAACAGAGACGTGACCGATGAACTTAAAGAAAAAGGCCTTATAACCATCGATAACATAGACGATGCACCTGAAGGATGCAGACTTCTGATAAGAGCGCACGGGGAACCGGACGTGACCTATGAGAAGGCTGCCAAAAAGGAGATAAGCATAATAGATGCGACGTGTCCCCTTGTTGACAGAGTGCACAAGATAGCTAAAGAAGTATCTGCAAAGGGAAGGTCTCTTCTTGTCATAGGAGACAGGAACCATCCGGAGATCATAGGTATACTCGGAAGCACAGAAGGCATAAGAGCAGCTGTCGAGACTCCTGAAGAGGCAAAGGCTTTTGTTTTAGCTCACAGGGATGAAGGCATAACCATAGTATCTCAAACCACTCTGATCGCAGAGACCTTTGAAAAATGCACAAAAGCAGCTATGGAAGTGGATGGAGCGGATATAGAAGTCATCAATACCATCTGCAAGGCGACTCAGCAAAGACAGGAAGCTGCAGCAGAACTTTCAAAAAAAGCCGACTATATGGTAGTGCTTGGAGATGAGCAGAGTTCGAATTATAAAAAATTGTTGGAAATATGCAAAAAATACTGTCTAAACGTAGTTAATAATACAAACTTATACTTGCAAATATTTCCTAAAAATTGTATTATTGGAGTTGCGGCAGGAGCTTCAACTCCTGAACGTAAAATCAAGGAGGTTATCGCAAGTATGAGCGAAACACAGAAGAATCAGA
>CAZTHD010000123.1:0-4949 GCA_964613315.1 uncultured Oscillospiraceae bacterium
AGAGAGCATTGAAGCGCTTCAAGAGCCTCTTTATAGACGGAAAGGAAGTTGGCGAATCGGCTTACTCTCTCGACGTCAAGAATTCGACTGTATACATCAAGGAAGAGTTCTTAAAGAAGCTAAAGAGAGGCGATCACGAAGTGAAGATAGTCTTTACCGACGGAAGCATAGCAACGAGCTTTACGGTAGTAAAGGCTCCTTCCTGGGTGCCATGGACCTGTAGCGTTTTAGGCCTGGCCCTTGCAGCCTTCCTTGCATGGTTCTTCCTTAAGAAGAGGAAAGAGGATAAGGAAAACTTATGATAAAAGCCGGATCGATCCGGCATGCAGCGTGGGCAAAGCGTGGTCTTACGTCTTGCCCGCGCAAATAATTCGTCTATTTTCCCTTTTTTATCTGAGTAATAAAAGAATAAAAGGGTACTAATGTATATGAAAAGCACTCGAAAGGCGGACATCCTTATGAAGTACGATATCAATGAAGCTGCAAGAGAGATACAAAGGCGCAGCGCCATATTGACTGAAAAGAAAAAGCAGAAGAGATACGTAGCGCGGTATTCTGCTGTGAGCACGGCCATATTTGCCTTGCTGATAGCGGTGATGCTTAGCCTTGACGTGTTCGGCCCGGCAGAGATAGACGATTCGGTCTTCGGTTCCTTCCTTCTTTCTAAGGAGGCGGGCGGTTACGTGCTCGTGGGAGTGATATGTTTCGTCATAGCAGTAGCGGTCACGCTCTACTGCGTAAGACGTGCGGATAAAAACAAGAAGAAAGCTGTTGACGACGATCCGTCGGATGATCTTTAGGATCATAACGCCGGGTCGCTTTGCATATATGTAATAGTGTTTTGGAGGAAAGATCTATGAAAGCTCTGAGCGTTCTGAAAAAGCTTATGTCAGTCCTGCTGGCTGCCGTTATGATCATGACCATGATGCCTGCGGCGATCTATGCTGACGTGGGACAGAGAGAGAAAACAAATGAGATCCCTGAGGCCGTCATCCCTGTCGTTAAGGATGAGGACGGGGAAATAAAGGAGGAGGACGACTGGATAGCGACCTATCCCTACGGTACCTTCGCCTTCGGAGACTTCCAATCAGATGTGGCTGAAGAAGGGACAGTAAACGATGAAGGAAAGCTCATTCCCTCATCCATCAGGATCCCTGTATACCGCGTCGGAGGAACGTCGGGAAGGGTGACCGCAAAGATCACATACGCGCCGGCAGTCACCATGACGCCGGACGGATCTGATTATCTGTACGATTATGCGGCATCGGGAAAGACAGACCTGGTCATTCGCTATGAAAACGCAAAGGCCATAGCGAAGTATCAGGAGATAGGTATGCCTGACGGGCTCAGGAATATGGAGCCCTCAAGCGTTGCGATAGTCTTCGAAGAGCCGGGAGAAGATGTAAAGCCTGATGATGATCTGGTTTTGAGGCTTTCGACCAAGACAGATGCAGACAGCTACCAGTGGCAGGCCAAGAGCACCCTCGGGTGGAAGAATGTCAGAGAAGCTACAGACTCTTCCTTCCCAACGGCGTGGAAGGACGTATGGAACTTCGATAAGGACAGACCGGCGGGGATGGATTACCGCTGCATCTACGTCGCAGGCGGGCAGTATTACTGCACCGAATCTTTGCTTGGGGAAGTTTATGAGAAGATACCGGAGCTTCCTCCCGTTCCTGAGGATCTTCCTATCGATGAAGAAGCAAGTTACAGCGTTCTCGAGTTCGAGGACGATTTTGACGTATATGAATTCGATCTCACCTATGCAGACGGCGAGACAGTCAAGTACATAGAGATGGATGCTATAGATGACGATACACCTGAGCTTCCCGAGATGGGCATATTCACCATAGCCGAGTGTGAAGGAGGAGAACTTTCAGATCTTTGCAATACCCACACAGTGCTTGTTTCAGACAATGATGAAGCAGGTATATCCGAGATAGGCTTTGAAGTTGCCGACTACAGAGTAGACCGCAGCTCCGGCAAAGCCCTCGTCAAGGTCATAAGAAAGGGAGACACAAGCTACAACGTCACAGTCGATTACGAGACTGAAGACGGGACGGCAAAAGAAGGTGTCGACTACGCGAAGGCAAGCGGCACTGTAGCTTTGGTTGGAAGCATAAACGAGATAGAGATCCCCATCGATCTCATTGCAAACGGAGACACACAGACCAAGACCTTCAAGGTGAAGCTTTCCAACGTGAAGGGCGGAGGGACTGATCATCTTTGCTCTATCAAGCGCGATGAGACAACAGTCACTCTGGTCGGAGTCATGTCAGCAGAAGAAAGGGCCGGACTCAACCTTGCTACAGTCCTTGCGGGTTCCGACGGAGAGGATCTCACATCCAGGGTAGTTGTGGAAGAAAAGTCTCTCATAGGAGATACCACTATCCTTGATTGGAATTACGAAGGTTCCAAGACTTCAGATGAACTAAAAGGAGAATACACAGTTCATCCTGCCACGAGGAGCCACCTCGCATGGGCGGGGCTCACATTCTCAAGATCGTCCGTAAGTTCAGACTATAAATCCGGAGATTATTGGTGCGACAGTGAGCAGATGGTCGGGATCGATCATTACGGTCTTCCCCAAACGAGCGACAGCGGTGTCAATACCATGAGATATCTCGAGGGTATGGAACCGACTCTTTTCACCATGGACGGTGTGGTCCCCGAAGGAGTAGTGACGAGCGGTAGCTATATTACAGGGCCTGTGGAAGGCGCATACAAAGTATGGGTCAAAGAATCGGATACAAAGGGACATTACGAAGAAGCGTCTCTGGAGTACTACCAGCTGGCTTCCAACTTCAGCTCAAGAGCGGATATGACCATAGAGCATGCCGGGCTTCTGTTCAAGGACTTCCATTTTGCGTTCAAAATAGAGAATTACGGAAAGAAAGGCAAATCGTCCTATTACTATCCACGGATCTGGTTCGACTATAACGACAGGTATTTCGATTCGCGCTCCGAACAGAGCTACGGTCTCCTGGACGGGGTCAAGATCAATGTACACTCTGCCGATATCTATACGGTCGGATGGGTGCTTTCATTTGATTACAATCCCTACGTAGAGACAGACGGTACTACCTGGTCCTACACATCAGGGGATAGCGAATTTGCGCTCCTACATAACGAGGGCGAATGGGATCCCGGCGATGAACACCACATGGGTATCAATCTGTATACAACCCACCGGTCTACAGTAAGTGAACTCCTCTTCGGCGATACGGATTTCAGTTTCGGTATAGATTTTGATAATATCAAGCAATATGACCAAAACTATACGCCTAAAGACTCTCCCGAAATCGCGGACAGCCAGACCATAGTCGACGTTGTGAATTTCAATTTCGAGCGCAGGGCTTTCGCGTACAAAAACGGCACAGTCAATGAATATGAGATAGAACAGGAAGATCCCATGGTCCTTCCCGTAGTCATATATACTGCCAACGACGACGACGAAGTGCAGGGCGGATGGTCTCCCATAGATCTTTCCACAGAATACGGAGAGGCCCTTTACGGCCGCCTCGCTCCTGAGGTGACCATCGCCAAGAAAAGAGGCGGTGTCACGCGTTTCGGCAGCCTTTACGTAGGATCGACTTTAGTCTTGGACTGCGGTAAGCAGGCGGGATATACGGTCCCTGACAAGGGAGTGTACCTTACAAGGTCCGACGGCAAAATAGTTGCATACGGAACGCCCGTCAACGATCCTGACAGGCCCGGCATATGGGAACTTACCTTCCTCTGGTCAGATATGACAGAAGAAGACTTAAGCGATACCTACCAGATCAACGTCATATACGAGAGGACGCAGACTTTGTCCCTGGATATCTCTCCTTCAGTTCCTCGCCTTGACGGAATGAACATCGATCCATCTTCCGTCCCTTCTGCCTGGCGTGATTTCTTCGGATATGACGAAAAAACAGGCATATGCAGCAAGAAGATAACCATAGAATATGGCATAGTAGACAGCAAACAGTCTTCGGACACGGCAAGCGGTATATCAGGGTATACGGATGAAGGTGACCCCGTATATGTCGATTACGTGGATTATACCGATTTCATATCAGCTGAGGCGGAGCTCATCATAGGTGATTTCACAGACAGCGGGAGAGCCGGAATGTTCGATTCCAAAGATCCTATCAGAAACGCTCAGGCCATCTGTTTCGGACAGGATGAGAACGATACCATACTTTTCAACAATCATTCTTACAAAGGAAATGAATTCATACCACTGGGATCAGACGATGTAGCATCCCAAAATCTGACCTTCTATTTCTACGATCACGCATATACCGGTGCAATGAGCACCATGGTAGCGAATTTAGATCATGCGGAGCTTTACTATGACGGAGACGGCGGCGGGATAAGCGGCACCTTCGTAAACGGTATATTCATACCTTCAGGTGAAGACGTATACGTAGGGCAGATCAAGGGAGAACACTTCGAACAGGAGTTCGCGCCATTCATAGATGAAGACGATGTTCTTCATCAGTACTACATCAAGGCGATCTATTCGATGAGGCCGAGAGCCCTCGAAAAGCCCGAAGGATCGATCGGAGAACTGACGGCACAGGTATTTCCGGTGTTCCTCAGTGCAGTGACCGATCCCGATGAGGAGGACGGTCTTACAAGGGAGCAAAAGGCCTACAGATACGTGGGAGGGACCAATGTTGACGGCCATCCCATGTACGCCGAAGAAGCTACGGCACTTTCGTATATAGACATACCCCTTGGCGGAGATATTTCAAAGGTGAGGAGATATTCCGTCACCACGGGTATTTATGACACGTCCGGCGAGAAACTCATAGATTCAGTGAACACCACCGAGTATATCTGGGAACCTGATTACATAGGGGCTCTCAAAGTTCCTTTCGAGTATCCTCTGCCAATAGAAGACCGTGATAACATAACCCAAAAAACCGTATTGTATGCCGGCGAGGTATCTGTGTACG
>CAZTHD010000124.1:0-4940 GCA_964613315.1 uncultured Oscillospiraceae bacterium
CTCATGATCGATACGGCAGAGAAGAGCTATTCTCCATATTACCTTATGAAATACAGGCAGATATATCCGTTCATAGGGCTCATAGGGAGGCCGAAAAGCTATGACAGATTTCTTGCCAACGCAAAGGCTATACTTGGATTCGACTCGTCTGACGAGCTATGCAGGATAAGCTGTCCATGCCTCATAATAGCAGGAGAAGACGATAAGATAGTAGGCCTTGACGCTTTCTATGAGCTCAATGAAAAGATCAAGGGAAGTCTGCTTCACGTATACAAAGGGCTTAGCCACGGAGCATACGAAGAGGCAAAAGACTTCAACAAAAGGGTGTTCGATTTTCTCGAAAGCTGAAAAAAAAATTCCCGGATGCAGCAGCATCCGGGAATTTTGATGTGTTTCCTTATTGTCCGTTGGATATGAGCACGAATACGGGGCCGAGGACAAAGACGATATATCCGATGATGGTCAGTATAAGATACCTTTTTTGCGTGAAGACTGCGGCGAATTCTCTTATGACGGCGCTGGGCCAATAGTACGATGCTACCTTTGCTCCTATGCCTGTGCATTTCATTCCCAGCTCTTTTGCAAGGCAGAGGCATCTGTATACGTGGTAGTTGCTCGTGACGAGGGCCGTTTTTTTCTTTCCGCCTCTTTCATCTATGATATCTTTTGAAAAGAGCAGGTTTTCTCTTGTGTTTTTGCTTTTGTCCTCGAGGAGTATATGATCTTCCGGCATACCTTTTTCAAGAAGGTATGTTTTTATGGCTTCGGCTTCTGTTATCTCTTCCCCCGGGCCCATGCCTCCGCTTGGTATGATGAAGGCATTTCTTCTTGTTTTCTCGAATACTTCTATAGCTTTGTCGATGCGGTTTGCAAGGAGCTTAGGGACTTCTTTGCCGCTTACGAGTCCGCTGCCGTGTATGATTATATAGTTCAGATTCCTCGAATGGGGAAGGATCTGTATGAAGAGCATATATACAACAAAGCACAGCATTATAGCAGATATATAGAATACGGAAAGGCTTATCCACACCTTTAGGGACAGGAAGCGTATACGGACATATGAGTTCATAAATACCGCCTGGATCACCCATGAAAGCATTGCGGCTTCTCCTATGGCTATGAATATGCCAAGGAGAAGTGACAGCATGTTGGCAACGGATCTTCTTTCCTTTTTCATCATGATGATGCCGTTCCAGATCAAAAGGACAGGGCAGAGGAGCAGCGCTACAAAAACGGCTACAGCAACTCCCAGCAGGACATAGCCTTTGTAGTCTTCGAAACAGGCCGCTATGGCTATGAGCGTAAAGAGTATGGCGACCATAAGAAGAAAGCTGTTGAAAAGCCTTTGCGGCCTTAAAGCAGTAAAGAGTATCAGCAAAGCCCAGAATGCGGCTGCTGCCAGCAATATGAATATTACGTCCTCGGGCATATCGAGCTCCTCCTACAATATATTTCCTGTATATATTATACCAACTTGAAAGTGACAGGGAAGTTACTTGTTTTTTGGTATTCGCTATATTATGGCGATTATTGCGGCAAGTTCAGAGCTTGAAACGTATCCGTCAAGTCTATAGAGGATCCTTCCGGTGTAGTCGCAGATATCGTCTCTGTTTATCCTGTAGACTATCCTTCCGCTGTAGTCGCAGACGTCGCTGCCTCTAAAACGCATTATGGTCCTTCCTGTATAGTCGCATAGATCGTCGCCGTTTATCCTGAACAGTGTGCGGCCTGTATTGTCATTGATGTAGTTTCCGCTTATTCTGTAGAGTATCCTTCCGGTGTAATCACATATGGTGCCTTTTTCAACTCTGTATTCGATCCTGCCTGTATAGTCTTTAACGTATGCCATGGTTTTTTCCTTTCCTTAGATCTGATCACCTTGATCATCTTTCAAAGATCACTCCGCCGGCTTCCGTGGGATGATCCATGTACACTATATCCTTTGCATTGCTCTTGTATTTGAGTATCTTCCTTATGATGAGAATATCTCCTGCGGCTGAGGACGTCATCATTACGCCCATGATCAAAGTATAGAAAGAGCCAATCAGGTAACCTATTATCATAGGAACGATTCCTAAAGTGATCAGAGGAAGTATTGCTCCCAGTATATACTGTTTTTTGCTGAGAGGTTGGCTGCAGGTGCAGTAAGGAGTCAACGAGTCTCTCATGATGCCGAAATCTATGACTTTGAATGTCTTTGTCGATATCGCCCATCCTATGCCGTGTATCAGCTCGTGCACGACTATGAGGGCAATGAACACAAGAAGGAAAACTATATTGCCAATAGTCGAGAATCCGTTGAACAGATCGTCAAATCTCAGAACGTATAGCGCTATCGATATTACGGCTACTGCAAGAAGCAGGACTATGGCGAAGATATTGGCTTTTAATATATTGACCGTAAGCTCTGTCTTTTTGTAACCTTCCGCTTCCATCGACGCGGAAACTTTATTGAAGCTGTCGAGCCTTTTCTGCTCTTTTTCTGTAAGTACTCTTTCTTTTGCCATCGCTTTAATTACCTTTCCTTTTAGGGATCCCTCTTTCACATGGGACTTTTGACTTCGTCCTTTTTGCTCAGGACGTTTCTGGGAACTTCAGTATAAAGTCTCTTTACAAGAGAGCGTATATATTCTTTATCCATTTTTTCTCCTTCTTAACACAACAAACAACATTGTAACATAAAAAAACAGATAATACTAAAAAGTAGAACGCTGCCTATACGCGGCATGAAGAAAAGAATGATATAATGAAAAAAATGTGTTCTTGAGTGAATGAGGGTAAATCTATATGAATACGTATTTCGTGTGCAGCCTTATATACAAAGGCGTTCTCGGCGGAGGCCTTATACTCAGCGATGATTCTCTTCGTTACAGGACTAATAAGCTCACCGTGGACAGGAAGTTCAGAGACCTTGAGATGAAGCGAAGCGATATATCTTCTTTGGAGTGGAAAGAAGGCATTCTTCCCATAGCATCCGTTCATATGAAAGACGGGGAGTGCTATAGTTTTCTCATCTTCGGAAAAAGGCGCTTCCAAAGACTATATGAATCATGTTGACCTTTCAGGAGCCGAGATGGCTGAGCTCTTGGGAAACAGCGACGTAACTATAAGGATAGAATAACGGTGAGATAAAATATGTGGTTTGAACACTCCAAAAGACCGGGATTTTTGCTGGGCTTCATAGATTTTTTCACGGCGGGGCTTTTCTTCCTTAGTCAGAAAAGCGCTCCTGCAGCAAGGAGCGACGTTTCCATAGGAAAAGACCTTATCGATACTTTAGCTGCCAATTCAGACAGATGTGTCGGTATGGCGGCAAATATGATAGGTGAAAGGAAAAGGATCATTATAGTGAGCCTGGGCTTTGCTCCTCTTGTCATGTACGATCCCGTCATACTGAGTAGATCGGGTGAGTACAGAGCTATGGAAGGCTGCCTGTCCCTTGACGGGGAACGGGAAGCCGTAAGGTATGAGGATATTGAAGTTGAATACTTAGATTCGAATTGGAAGAAACACAAAGAGAAGCATTCAGGTTTCACAGCCCAGATAATCCAGCATGAGATGGATCACCTGGAAGGAAAGATAATATAAAAATGGCAGATAACAAATACGGAAAAGAAGTATTCATAACAGGAGCATCATCGGGCATAGGCTTGGCATGCGCTGAGCTTTTTGCAAAAATGGGATGCTGCGTCATGGGCGTATCAAGGCATGTGGAAGAATCAGAAAAAGCATTCCCGGGTGGCGGCAAGATCGTAACGAGAAGGCTTGACGTAACGGACAGCGCTTCGGTAAAAGCATTCATAGAAGCCCTTCCACGCATAGATATAGCCATTCTTTGCGCGGGAATGGGCATAGCAGGGCCTGCAGAAACTACTCCTTTGGAAATGATGAGAAGACAGATGGATGTGAACTATTTCGGCACTGTAGGTACAGCTCAATGCTGTCTTTCCAAGATGAAGGGGCAAAGAAAAGGCCTTTTGATAGTAATCGGATCCATAGCCGGAAGAGTATCGATTCCTATGCAAAGCCAGTATTCGGCGAGCAAGTATGCTCTGGAGGCTTTCACGGATGCAGTTCGAATGGAGATGAAGCCCTTTGGGGTCAGAGCGTCGATCATTGAGCCTGGAGACACTAAAACCGGATTCACTGATGCAAGGGAGATCTTAGACGACGGCAAATACGGCAGTCTGCTCCAAAGAAGCGTCGCAAAGATGGCTAAAGATGAGCAAAGCGGAAGACCTCCTGAAAGCGTTGCAAAGGCAGCATATAAACTTGCATGCAGGAATGATCCTCCGGCAAGAGTCCCTGTGGGCTTTGAGTATAAACTTCTGATGTTTCTCCTCAGGATCATCCCCGACAGGCTTAAGGAGTTCATACTTACAAAGATGTACCTGCCATAATAGGGATAAAAAATGTGCCCCGGGTACTTTGCGGGCACATTATGTTATTTACTTGCTTGCTGCCGGCTCATCAGTGTGCCGGTTTTTTATTGTTACTTTTCAGATATTCCTGATAATCTTTTTCGCTGATGATGCGGAATTGCGTGAAGCCTTCCGCTTCGCTGTCGTAACGCCAGGTCACGAAAGCATAATATACATTTTCGTCGAACTCGATCTTGTATTGGCCTGTCATATAGTTACTGGCTTCTTTTTTGCCTATGATCGTTTTTCCTATATAGATATCCCAATTGACCAGTTCCCAAGTATAGTCTTCAGTAACGGGGAAATATACGTACATACTCTGTGCCGTCTCGTTGAAGGTTTCACTGTCCGTTACGCCGGGGTAGAGCAGTGCGTAGGCGCTTTCCGAGTCGTGCGCAACGTCGCAGTCGATCAGTTCTACGAATTTTTCATTTAACAACTGGACTTTTTCATTGTTCAGTATACTTGACCCACTATTTCCCTTAGGCGCACAGCCTCCAAGACAAAAGACGAGCAATA
>CAZTHD010000125.1:0-4928 GCA_964613315.1 uncultured Oscillospiraceae bacterium
TGACCTCACTAAAGCCTTCTCTTTGGTCCTTATGGTATCTTTAGGCCTCACGCAGGGAACAACGGCATCGGAGCCTTCAAGTAGAGCATTTTTTACCCTTTCTATGACCTCTCTGCTCACGAAGGGCCTTGCTCCGTCGTGGACCAGCACGAAGTCTATATCGCTCCGAACTGCCTTTAGCCCGTTCACGACCGAGTCCTGGCGCCTATCGCCTCCCGGGACGTCTCCTCCGGGGCCTACGACTATGATCTGGTCAAAGCCTTCAAAGGCGGCCTTGGTCCTCTCAAGGACAGTGCGGCCTTCTATGACTATATTCTCCTTTTTTCTCCCGCCCATGCGGGTCGACTTGCCTGCTGCGGGTATTATGACTGCGAATTTGCTCATATTTGCCTCTTTAAGGTTTTACGAATATCATCCTGCCTGCCGAAGTCTGAAGCACGCTGGTTACCGTGACGCTTATGGTCTTTCCTATGTACTTCCTTCCTCCCTGCACGACTACCATGGTACCGTCGTCGAGATATGCAACGGACTGGTCCTCCGTCTTTCCTTCTTTTACGGGGGTAACTCTCATGAGCTCTCCCGGAAGGGCTACGGGCTTTAAGGTATTGGCGAGCTCGTTTATATTGAGTATGCCTATGCCCTGGACCCCGGCTACCTTGTTCAGGTTATAGTCGTTGGTGACGACTACGCCTCCAAGGATCTCGGCAAGCTTCAAAAGCTTTACGTCGACCTCGGGTATCTTTGCTATCTCTTTGTTGGAACTTGTATCATAGATATCCACACCAAACTCTTCCTGTATGGAATTGAGTATGTCGAGACCTCTTCTGCCCCTGTTCCTCTTTAGATCGTCTGCGGAATCCGATATATGACGGAGTTCGACCAATACAAAATCGGGAATAATGATATTCCCTTCTATAAAACCTGTTTTGAGGATCTCGTAGATCCTTCCGTCGATGATGACGCTGGTATCAAAAACCTTGGGCGTAGCGCCGCTTCTTGCTTTTGATCTGCGCCTCAGAATGTCTGCTGAAAAGATCGACTGGAGTCTGTCCTTGTATGCAACGCCAAAACTTCTTCCCATCACAAGACCGTAATAGCCAAGTCCTATGAACAGCAAAACGCTGGTGATGAGATTCAAAGACCATTTTTCAAGGAAACGGATATTCATCAGAAGCGATGATATCGGTGTTGCAAGACCAACGCCCAGGACCAGACCGAAAACGCTTGGAACAAGTTCCCATACGGGAACTTTCATTATAGCCTTAGGTACAAGGTCATAGTCCGACAGATCTTTTGGGCCTCCGAGCAGAGAATAAATTGAATGAAAAATAATACCGAAAACCAGACAGGCAGAAGCGGTCAAAGTCCACGACGTGATCTGATCGATCTCGCCGACACGGACCCTAAGGAATTCGATCCCGGCCTGCGAAACTCCGAGCCCCAGCAGCATTCCACATACAGTGAAGATAAAGTGAAATGCCTTCTTGAACATTTTGTCCTCCTAAATATTAAGTTAAATAAGGTTGTCTATTTTCTTCAGAGCCTCCTCCTCTGATATACCAAGTGAAACGACCATTTCCGAAGCCAGTATGAGCTTTGAGTTGGAGAGCATCTTTTTCTCCCCTGTCGAAAGCTTCTTTACGCGGTCCACCCTGACAAGGTTGCGTATGACTTCGGCGACGAGAGGCAGCGCACCGGTCTTAAGCTTGTCCATGTTGTCTCTGTTCCTGCGGTTCCAGTTATCGTCCATAGGGGTCGACTCTGCGCGCAGCACTTCATAAACTTTATCAAGCTCCGAAGGCTTGACTATAGATCTAAGTCCGACCTTATCGCTTCCATCGACAGGGACCATGACCTGCATCTTTCCCCTTGATATCCTGATGATGTAATAGGATCTGGTCTCGCCGAGGACCTGCCGATCCTCTATACTTTCGATAACGCCGGCGCCGTGCATTGGATAAACTACCGGATCACCTATTTTGAACATGATACACTACCTCCGTACTAATTATACACAAAAAGTGGTGCAATGTCAAATTTTATAATTATACTAAAATTTTACAGCATGTCAACTATGTGAAATAAAAAAATGCCGCATAAATTACGGAATTTATGCGACATTTGTGTATTTAGTCTACTTTTTTCACATCTATTCCAGTTTTGTGGCCGTTGATGTCAACTTTTTCGAGATCTTGCGTAAATTCTACGGAATTTGCCAGGGTCTCGCTGCAGATGTAGCCATTGAACAGCTCCGCCGCCGACCTGACTTCATCGTCAGCTTCAAGGTAGATGACTATGCGGTCCATCATCTCGAAGTTCTTGGACTTCCTCAGCTGCTGTACCTTTGATATCAGCTCTCTTGCAAGACCTTCGTCTATGAGTTCCTTTGAAAGTTCAGTGTTGAGTATGACTGAAACTCCGTTTTCGTGGGCTACGTCGAAGCCTTCCTTTGCTGATACGCTGGAACTAATCATATCGGGCGTTATGACCGTATCTTCGTCATTGAGCTTAAGTACCGTCTGTCCGTTCTTTTCAAGCTCTGCAAGGAATGCTTTGGGATCCGCCTTTGCTATGGCTGCGCCGAAGGCTTTGATCTTTGCGCCGAGGACCGGCCCGGCTGCCCTGAAATCGGGCTTTAAGGTATAGTTGATATATGTATCCATATTCTTTTCAAAGACGACCTCTTTGACGTTGAGTTCCTCTTTGATGAGGTCGGACATATATCCTATCTTCTCCTCATATGCGCCGTCTACCAGAAGCTCCGAAAGGGGCTGACGGACTTTAAGTCTCGTCTTCTCCCTTATGCCTCTTCCCATGGTGACTATCTGGCGCACAAGATCCATCCTCTCCTCAAGAGCGTCGTCAAGGAGCTTTTCATCAGCCTTGGGGAAGTAGGCAAGGTGAACTGACTCTTCTCCCGTGAGGTCTTTATACATCTCGTCGGACAGGAAAGGGGCTATGGGTGCTATGAGCCTTGCGACTCCGCAGAGTATCTCATAAGTAGTCGAATATACGGCTCTCTTGTCCTCGTCCATCCCTTCAGCGTAGAATCTTCTTCTAGCGCGACGTATGTACCAATTGGAAAGATCCTCCACCACGAAGTTCTGGATGATGTGTACGGCTCTGTTATGGTCGTAATCGTCCATAGCCTCGGTCACGTCCTTGACCACGTGGTTGTATTTTGAAAGTATCCATCTGTCGAGCTCAGGACGCTTTGCATGATCGACGAAACACTGGGATGCGTCTATATCGTCAGTATTGGCAGAGAGAGTGAAGAAGTTGTATACGTTCCTGAGAGTTCCGAAGAACTTGCCCTGGATCTCCTTGAGTCCGTCTTCGTCGAACTTTGTAGGTACCCATACTGGAGATACGGAAAGAAGGTACCAGCGCGTGGCGTCCGCTCCGTATTTGTCGAAGAGCGCAAAGGGATCTACGGTGTTGCCCTTGTGCTTGGACATCTTCTTTCCTTCTTTATCGAGGACCAGGTCGTTTACGAGAACGTTCTTGTAAGGAGCCCTTCCCTTGATGAAGGTGGAGATGGCCATGAGAGAGTAGAACCAGCCTCTGGTCTGGTCTATGCCTTCGCAGATGAAATCTGCAGGGAAGAATTCCGTGTCGAACTCTTCCTTATGCTCAAAGGGATAGTGCCTCTGAGCAAAGGGCATGGCTCCTGAATCGAACCAGCAGTCCATGACTTCGGGGATACGGCTCATGACTGCTCCGCAGTCCGGGCACTTGATGTGGACTTCATCCACGTAAGGACGATGGAGCTCTATGTTCTCGTCTATATCCTCTATGGCCTTTTCTTTCAGCTCTGCTCTTGAACCTATGCTCTCGAGATGACCGCAGTCAGGACATCTCCAGATATTGATAGGGGTGCCCCAGTAACGGTTACGGGAGATAGCCCAGTCCTTTACGTCCGCGAGCCAGTTGCCGAATCTTCCTTCTCCCACATAGTCGGGATGCCAGTATACGGTATTGTTGTTTGCGACCAGCTGATCTTTAAGCTCCGTCATCTTGATGTACCATGACGGTTTTGCATAATAAACAAGAGGAGTATCGCAGCGCCAGCAATGAGGATAGTTATGCTCTAATTTTTCCTTGGCATAGAGCTTGCCTTCTCCTGCAAGCCACTTTATGATCTCAACGTCTAAGCCTTCTTCCATGATGAAATGTCCGGCCCAGGGCGTCGCTGTATACTTTCCTTCTTCGTCTACCGGGTTCACAACGGCGACCCCGTACTTCTTTCCTGCAACGTAGTCGTCTTCACCGAAAGCAGGCGCGCAGTGGACTATGCCGGTTCCGTCTTCTGTGCTGACGTAGTCTGCAGTTCCCACGAAGAATGCTTTTCCCGGAACTTCCACGAAGGGCATGAGCTGTTCGTATTCCATGCCTTCAAGGTCTTTGCCCTTGCATCTTTCGACTATCCTGTACTCTCCCTGAGGTCCGAGAGCCGCTTCTGCTCTTGCCTCTGCGAGGATATAGTACTTTCCGTTTTGCTCCGCTTTTACGTAATCGATCTCGGGACCAACGGCGAGGAATTCGTTGGCTGCCAGCGTCCAGGCAGTGGTCGTCCATGCGAGGAAGTAGGTGTTCTCCTCACCCTTTTTCTTAAAGGGAACGTAAAGAGAAGTGACCTTTATCATCTTGTAGCCCTGGGCAACTTCGTGGGAAGCGAGTCCCGTTCCGCAGCGGGGGCAGTAAGGAAGGACCTTGTGACCTTCGTAGATGAGCCCTGCTTTAAAGAACTCCTTGAGTATCCACCAGCCTGTCTCGATGTAGTTGTTATCGAGGGTGATATACGGGTCATCGAGGTTGATCATGTAGCCCATCCTGTGGGTCATGTCGCGCCAAAGAGCTTCATAGGTAAATACCGATGCTCTGCATTTCTCGTTGAACTCCTTGATACCGTATTTCTCTATGTCCTT
>CAZTHD010000126.1:0-1495 GCA_964613315.1 uncultured Oscillospiraceae bacterium
TAATAAGATCCATTAATAATTTCCTCCTTCCTTCTTAGACGTTCTTAACATCCAATCGCCGGAGCTCCTTCCTTATAGCTCCCGGGCTTTGCCAGCGGACCGTCCGTAATACGCAAAGAGGATTCTAACATAAGAATCCCCTTTGTGCAAGTAAAAATTTGTTTATTTTTGAAGTAGTTTTGAGCTTACTGGAAGCTTATCGTCACGTATTTGGTCTGACCTGCGTTCGTTGTGATGGAAACTGTCGTTTCTCCTGCGCTCGAAGCGTTCATCGTAACGCTTGAAGTACCTATGTTGCAAACTGAGAATATGTCTCCGTTGCTCACTGAAATGTTGCCTTCCATATTGAATGCGAGAGTGAACTCTTCGCCCACGTTTGCGGTGAATGCCGTATCATCGTATGGATACTGTACTGCGATCAGAGGCTCTGCATATACGTCTATCGGGTTGGAGCAGGTCACTCCGTCAGCTGATGCACTGATGTGATATGCTGCTCCGGAGTAGATAGATCCTTCGCCAGCAGATACGACTATGGTATTGCCGCTTGAAGAGAGATTGAACATGGCCCTTTCACCGGCATTTGGAGGGAGGCTCCATTCTACTGTCTGTACGTCAGCGTCAGATGGATAAATAGTGGCTGTGACCGTCAAGCTTCCTCCGCCGTAATACATATACATGGAGCTTCCTGAGTATGAAAGTTCTATTCTATCTACCGGTACGTACACTTCGACCTGAGTGTTATACGATACTCCGTTGTGAGCGGTAACAGTGACGAAGCACTTGCCTTTCTTTACACCCTTGAGGACGCCGTTTTTATCTACAGTAGCTATAGTGCTGTCGCTGGAGGTCCAGGTGACTTCCTTATGCGTTGCATCGTCAGGATCTATGACTGCGTGAAGAGCCATTGTCTTGCCCTTGCCTATCCTGACTTCTGCTCCTTCCTGAATGGATATACCGACTACCGGCTTTTCCTGTACCACTATGGTCGTAGTCGCAACGAGTCCTTCGACTTTCGCAGTAAGAGTGGCTGTGCCCTCTTTTCTGCCCTTGACCATTCCCTTGTTATCTACGGTAAAGATCGTAGGATCGGAACTTTCGTACATGACTGTTTCCGTTGTATTCCCCGGAGTAACTACTGCAGGAAGGTTCTTTTCCTCGTTGACGTAGATCCTGTATTCGGGATTTGCATAGGCAAGGCCCGTAGGCTTGATATAGTCCTTCATCTTTGCGATGAGGGTGATATCCTTTGTGATCGGAGTGGAGAAGCTGAACACCTTATTGTCTTCAGTCATCCACGTGACGAAAGCCTTGTTCTTTACTTCCGGATCCTTTTCAGGTTTTTCGACTGTCTCGCCCTCTGCGACTTCCACAACGAGGAATTCAGATTTATCTTCGTTAAGGAAAGTGACTTTCATCGCCCTTTTGTAGAATGCGGTAAGAGTAGCGGCGGACAAACCGGCTTACGATGCCCGGTTTGATCCAGTCTTCGGCATTC
>CAZTHD010000126.1:1505-4926 GCA_964613315.1 uncultured Oscillospiraceae bacterium
CGACCAAAGACGATTCGTCGTATTTCTTGCCGTTTAGCTGCCATTCTACGAATACGAAGCCTTCCTTAGCAGGCGCTTCTATAAGTGGTACTGTGCTGCCCTCTCTCACCTTTACGGTCTGGATCTCCGCTCCCCCGTCGCTTACGAAAGTGACGTTGAATTTCTTGCCGCCGAAGAAGTAGAAATATGCTGCAGCCGCAAGAGCCAGAACCAAAAGCACAGCCACTATGATGAGACCTGTCTTTTTCTTTTTGGGCTTTTCTCCTTTGGGAGCTTTTTCTTTCTTTTCCTTAGGCGCTTTTTTCTTCTTTTTAGGTTCCTCTTCTTCGACTTCTTCAAAGTCTATAGGCTCGGCATCTTCTTCGCCGAAGTCTATGCCAGAAGCATCAGGAACTTCTTCTTCAACAGTATAGAAGAATTCCGAAGGGGCTTTCCCGTCTTCAAAACCTTCTACAGGCGCATCGAATAATGAATCGAGCGAAGTAGCGTCTTGAATACTGTCATTCTTAATTTCTTCGAAATCGTTACCCATGATCCCTCCTCTTAAGCTCTTGGGAATGTACTGTTATATACATCCATTACTCTGTTCTTTCTGAATTTAAGATATATTTTCGTTGCCATTATGTCTTCGTGACCCAGCAGCTCCTGCAGACTTTTAAGATCTGCTCCGTGTTGGATTAGATGGACAGCAAATGTATTTCTGATCACCTGAGGTGTCACTTCTATCTTGAGATCCAAAGCGTCCGCATAGGTCTTGAGTATCTTCCAGACTCCCTGGCGGGTCATCCTCTCTCCTATATGGCTGAGGAACAGTGCCCCTCTGTCATCCTTTTTGCTGAGAAGCGTGCGCCTTCCTTTAAGCATATACTCTTTTACAGCGCTTTTGCAGTATTTTCCTATGGGTACTACTCTTGCCTTGGTCTTGTTTTTTGAATTGACTGATACGTAGCCTATGTTTAGATTAAGATCCGATATGTCAAGATCGCAAAGCTCAGATACTCTCATACCCGTGGCATACATCATCTCGAGCAAAGCTCTGTCCCTTAGGCCTGCGGCATCGGAGGAGGGAAGCTCTATGAGCTTGTTGATCTGGTCTTCAGTAAGATAGACTATCTCTTTTTCTTCTACCTTTTCGGCTTTACTGCCGACGCAGGGATTGGAACTCACCGCACCTATGCCTATGAGATATTCGTAAAAGGACCTGACGGAAGATATGCGTCTGTTTACGGTAGCGACGCTTTTGCCGCTTTCTGAAAGAGCTGCGGAATATTCTTTGAAATCATCTGCCGAAGCGCTTTCAAGTGCTTTGCCCGATGACTTTAGAAAGCTTTCGAAATCTTTGACATCGGAAAGATAAGCAGCCCTAGTAGCCGCCGAAGTACCTTTCCCTTCTAAATACTTTTCATAATCATCTAAATAGTACATGCTATACAATTACATAATTATATCACCTGTAAAGTGTTATAGCAAAAATTTCTCTATGGCGTATGCTACTCCGTCTTCGTTGTTTGACAAGGTGACGTAGTCTGCTATGGATTTGACTTCAGGCATCCCGTTGTCCATGGCTACTCCCATGCCTGCGGCTTTCAGAAGGACCATGTCGTTTCCGCCGTCGCCGAAGGCCATGGTCTCAGACATATCTATGCCGAGCTTTTCAGCAAGTATTTTTAGAGCGTTTCCCTTGTTTACGCCCTCGCCGTTGATCTCCGTGTTGAACATGAGCGAAGAAGAGACTGTAAACTGAGGGTAATGTTCGCGTATATACTCAGTCCCTCTTCTTATCTTATCCCTGTCCTGTGAAAAGAACTGGAATTTCTGAAGACCTTTTCCCTTCTCTTTAAGGAATTCGAAAAGATCCGGAACAACGGTCCTGAACTGCTCTATGTTCTCTCTGTGATATACGCTCCTTAGATATCTTTCATCATATATCTTTGCGAAGATGTCTTTTGACATATACCCTTTGTTCTCTACGTAAGCATCGTAGATGACGTCGAGAGTGGCTATGTATTCGAGAGCTTCAAGGCAGGTATCGAGGTCCATGATCTTCTCTGAGAGCACTTTTTTGTTCTTGATGTCATATACCTCGGCACCGTTGATAAATATGCCGTAATTGACGAAATCGAGCTCTTTGGCGGCATCCGGGATCATGTCATAGTATCTTCCGGTGCTGAAAACTATCTCTGCTCCCTTTTCATGGGCAGCCCTGAGTGCTTCTCTGTTTCTCTTGCTTACTTCTTTTTTGTCGTTCAGCAGAGTACCGTCCAGGTCCAGTGCTATCAATTTGATCTTATTCATATACTATCTTGCTAATCAATCCTCTTATGAGTCTGTTTATCTCTTTGTACTTGATCTCTCCGCCCTTTTTTATGATGAGATAGTTGCTGGCGAAGTATTCAAGGTCTTCGAAGTCTTCCGTTTCAAGAGGCATCTCCGTTAGATCCACGTAGAGATAGTCCTCAAGTTCTTTTGGGTGTATGACCAGTCTTGCTGCTCCTGAGAAGGAATCGTATTCAAGGGTGAAATACTCTTCAAAGGCGCTCAAAGGCACCATGCCGGGCTTTGTCCATGCGTTGACCGTGAAACTGTTCACCGTTTCATATACGCTGCTGACCATTATACCTGCCATATCGCTTCCCGTGAGCTCATTGACTACTTTAAAGAAGTAACCGTTCTCGTATGCCACCTGATGGAATGGTATGAACGGGAGCTGGGAAGATATCCTTGCAAGCTGCCTTACGTCGTCTGCGTTGTGGAGGAGTATCTTTTCCTTTGCATCTTCATCGCCCCTTGCCAGGAATCTGTTGTAAAGGGCTATGCACTCTCCTCCGTCTATGGTATCAGTTCTCAGCACATCGATACCAAGAGCCTTTTCTACGGACATTTGGGAAAGACTCGGAAGGAGCTTGCCTGCAGTCCAGTATTTCTTAAGGATCTTGTATATATCTATGCTCCAGATATGGGGGTACTTGTCCTCCATGCCGTATTTCTTTGCCCTGGTCTTAACGAAAGGTATGTCGAAAGTATCACCGTTATAAGTGATGACCGCATCGAGGCTTTCGAATTCCTCGCATATCTTCGTTATGAGGAGGTATTCAGACTGGGGATCGTCGCAGAAATACTGGCGAAGATTCTCTCCGTCTTCATCTATGAAGCTTGCAGATATTATCATATCGTTTTGAGAGCTAAGGCCCGCAGTCTCAAGGTCGAATACCGCTATCTTCAGTTTGTCTGTATAGGAATTATATTGCATATTCTAATAATATCACTTTTCATAAAAAAACAAAACAAACTACAAGGGGGCAGTTTGTTTTGTTCAAAAGGGGTATTGGGATTAGAGATACGTGCTCCTGAAAGGAGGTGCACTCGTGGTGCGTCAGAGAGGATTCGAACCTCCAGCCTACTGATTCGTAGTCAGGCACTC
>CAZTHD010000127.1:0-4903 GCA_964613315.1 uncultured Oscillospiraceae bacterium
GGTGCCTGACTATGCCGTAAAGGCCCGTGTCCACGACCTTCTGGCCTTCCTGTACTTCAATGGTCCTTGAAAGATATTCGTTCTCCCGCAGCACTTCAGCGTAGAGAGCATAGGAGATAAGGAAGATGACTGCGCCTATGATGCTGACTATATGAGGAAGTCTCAGCCATCCGAAGCGGAAGGAAAGACCAGCCGTTATAAAAGCTGCAAGGAACATAAGGCCGCTGAAAGCGATGACCTCCTTTTGTTCCGTCTGCTCTTCCTTTGCGCTCAGTCTTTTCTTAAGAAGCTCTGGGCTTTTCTTTATCATCACAAGACCTGCCAAAAACATTGGAACGAAGAGTATGCCTATTAAAAGCCAGCCTTCTTTGTATTTAAAAGATCCGGCGGGAAGGAACAAAAGAAGTCCCACAAGTATCAGTCCCGAAAAGAATTTTATGAGAGCTTGCGTAAAGAGTTTTTTATCCATATTACCCTCCTATAGAGAATCAACGAAATTTTTGATGATGCCGTTCACTTCGTCCGGCTTGTCCGTATTAGAGTTGTGACCTGCACCCTTTATCCAGTAGAGGGGAAGTCCCTCTTTTTTTGTCCACCTCTTGTTGTAGCCCTTTGCTGAGCCTGCGTTATCCTTTTCTCCGCAGATAAGTATGGCAGGGCAGTCTATGACGTAAGGAAGGTCTGCAGCCATGGCGTCTGCAAGGAGCTTCATGCCGTGGCCCGAGAGCTTGCAGTATTCGTCTTTTTCATAACATTTGAGGAAGCTCCACATGAGAGACCTTCCGTATTCGGTCTCAGAGCAGCCGTTTGCTCCTATCTGCTGAAGGCTCTTCCAGGGGAAGGACCTGTACATTGGCTCAGTGTTTCGGAGAGCCCAGATCTCAAAGCCGGTCACGTAGCAGCGCTTAAGAGGGGCAGAGTCTATGGATACAAATCCCAAAGCCTCCCCTTTATATTTCTCCATGAAGCACTGGGATACGTAGCCTCCCATGGACTGTCCTATGAGGACTGGCTTCTTTATGCCTTCCTTTTCCAGTATGTCATGAAGCCATGCCGCCTTGTCCATGAGGGTAAAGTCCAGTTTGAAAGGGCGGGATGCAGCGTGTCCGGGAGCGTCCCAGACAAAGACGTTGAAAATATCTTCAAAAGCTTCGATCTGTTTGTCGAAGAGGCGGTGGTCTGCCGTAAGTCCCGGAAGGAATACGAGATTTTTTCTTCCTTCTTTGAACTCATTGGTCCAGTAATGGATATTTCCAAGGGCAGTTTCAAATATCTTTTCCGTCATCTATATGTCCCCCCTTTCTCTTCTTAAATAGACTTTCTTCCAGAATTCCACCAGTTCTTTAAATTCTTTTTGCATGGCATCTATATCAAGGCCTATGCTGACCGATTCGGTCAATAAAAGGATAATACCGTTGACCGATTTTGAGAAGACCCTAATATCTTGAAAAAGTATAAAAAAAATATTCTTAAATATTAAAAAAGGTGCTTGCATTATCTCTTCAGAGGGAGTATTATTCTCATGCCGACATACCCATGGGGGTATGGGTATAAACAAGTTTAGTAGTTTACATAAATACATTTTAATCAACAGGAGGATCACAAAATAAGTAAATGGTGGACATTCGGAACAGGATTTTTAGTAGGATCAGTCGGACTTACAGTTCTTACAAGCAAGCTGGCACAGAAGGGATATAAATATGTTGTCAGCGGAGCTATGATCGCACGCGACCGCATCCTCGAGAAGACAGAAGAAGTTCAGGCAGCAGCAAGCAACATCACAGCAGAAGCAAAGGAACTCACTGAAAAGTATTATCAGAAGCTTGACCGCGAATATAAAGAAGCCAACTCCGAAAAAGAATAGTCTTTTAAGGAGGCAAAAGTGAAATTTAAAGTAAATCACAAAGCAAAAGGACAGCTCGATATAGATCTGGCATACAGAAGGCTCAGCGAAGAAGAAGCCGACGTCCTCTATTATGCCCTTGTAGATCTGCCCGGAGTGCACAATGTGCAGGTCCTTCCCAGAACGGCGAGACTTATTCTTCGTTTCCGTCCCGGTGAAGAGGAAAGCGCAGAGCTCATCAAGTATTTAAGGGGCATAGACCTTGCAGATCCCGAACTCAAGAAAAAGATACCGGGAGTTTCCGCAAGAGCCACCAACGAAGAGTTCAAGACCCGTCTTGGGACCATGGTCATATGGCACTATACGAAGAAGTTCCTCTTCCCAGCTCCTTTAAGAACGCTGTTCATAATAAAGAACGGCATCCCCTTCATCTGGGAAGGTATAAAGGATATTTCGAAGAAGAAGTTCAGCGCAGAGATAGTACATGCATCCGCTATCGCGGCATCCATCCTTACGGGAGACATGCCCACAGCAGGATCTATCACCTTCCTTACAAACGTAGGCGAACTCCTCGAAGAGTGGACTTACAAAAAGTCCGTAGACGATCTTGCAAGATCCCTCGCTCTCAACGTAAACGAAGTCTGGAGAGTGGAAGGCGATCAGGTCGTCAAGAGACCCTTGAGCGATATAAAGGTCGGAGACCACATCAAGGTATACGTAGGCAACGTCATTCCTCTCGACGGAGTGGTTGCAGAAGGCGAAGCCATGGTCAACCAGGCAGCGCTTACAGGTGAATCCGTTGCTGTACACAAGGAGACCGGCATCACCGTATTCGCAGGAACGACTATCGACGAGGGAGAACTGACCATAGAGGTCAAAGAAGTTTCCGGACAGACGAGATACGACAATATCGTCAAGTTCATAGAAGCGTCCGAGAGCATGGTAGCAGTTACCCAGAGCCAGGCGGAAAAGCTCGTAAGCAAGCTGATTCCCTACACCTTCGGAACGGCAGCTCTCACGTGGCTCCTCACGGGCAACGTCACAAAGGCAGCAGCAGTTCTCATGGTAGACTTCTCCTGCGCGATAGAAGTTGCAATGCCGATCTCAGTACTCTCCGCCATGAGGGAAGCAGGCGGACATCATATGACAGTCAAGGGCGGAAAGTTCCTTGAGGCCATATCCGAAAGCGATACCATAGTATTCGACAAGACAGGAACTCTTACCCGTTCCATACCGAAAGTCGAGCAGGTCATCGCAATGGAAGGAAGAGACGAGGACAAGATGCTGGCTCTTGCAGCAGAGCTCGAAGAGCACTTCCCCCACTCCCTTGCAAACGCCGTAGTAAAGGCTGGCAAGGAAAGAGGAGTATCCTACGGAGTACCTCATTCAAAGCCCGAATACATAGTGGCCCACGGTATAGTCTCCATAGCCGGAGGCGAAAGAGTCATCATCGGAAGCTGGCACTTCGTATTCGAAGACGAGCATACTGTCATAGCTCCTGAAGATGAGGAAAAAGTCAAGAACTTAAAGGATCAGTACTCCCACCTTTACATGGCCATAGACGGAAAACTCGCAGCGGTCATCGATATAGACGACCCGCTCAAAGAGGAGACCGCATCGGTCATAAAGAAGCTCAAGGAGCTCGGATTCACGAACCTTGTAATGATGACCGGAGACAGCGAAAGGACCGCAAAAGCCATAGCTGCCCAGGCAGGTATAGACAAGTACTATTCTGAAGTACTTCCCGAAGACAAGGCAAAATACGTAGAGAAGGAAAAGGCAGCAGGACACAAGGTCATAATGATAGGAGACGGCATCAACGATTCACCGGCTCTGTCTGCAGCAGACGTAGGCATCGCCATGAAGGAAGGCGCTGATATCGCACGAGAGATCTCAGATATAACCCTTTCAGGTTCTGACCTCGAGCAGCTCATAGCATTGAAGGAGCTTTCCAACAAGCTCATGGGCAGGATGAAGAACACGGGACACTTAGGCATAGCCTTCAACGGAGCGATCCTTGTGGCAGGTATACTGGGCCTTGTATCTCCGGGTACCGCAGCTCTTCTTCACAACACGTCGACTATAGGACTTTGTTTGAGAAATATGACCAATATGATACCCGATGAGGAGTATTATAAGGTATAATAAGACAGTGGTAATTTCAGGCAGTAGTAAGAGAGAGGAATAAAGAAATGATTCAATGTATGGATTCCGACAATATCCATCGCAGACTCAAGAAGATCGTAGGTCAGATCAATGCCATAGACCGCATGATCGACGAAGACGTGCCTTGCGAGGATATACTGGCGCAGGTCAATGCAGCGAAGGCTGCTCTGCACAAGGCCGGACAGGTGATACTTGAAGGCCATATCAAACACTGTGTTCTTGAAGGGATTCAGAACGGAGACGCCGAAGAGACCCTTGCCAGATTCACAAAGACCATAGAGCGTTTTGCAAATATGGGATGAAAAAGGATCAAAAGAGATCAGGGGCAATGCCCAAAACGACAAGCCTATGAAAAACGGACTGTTGCAAAAAATGCAGCAGTCCGTTTTTTCTTAAATGATAGCAGATCTAAGCTTTTTCTAATTCTTTTTTCTTAAGCCACCCACGGAATATACCGCCTTCCAACACGGAGGCAATGATGAAGAAGATGTCTGCAAATACTATAAAGACGAATGAAGGTATAAGTATCCTGGTATATTTCTTTCCGAAGTAAGTACCCTTTCCTATAGCTCTTCCCATACCGGCAAGGTAAAAGAGCACGCCAAGGTTGAAATACAGCAGCAAGGCAGCATTTTCTGCAAAGCTGATCCAAGCCGCCTTGTTGAATAACATACCTGTATTCACTATGCTGAGCACTGTATTGAGTACCAGCAATGCTATATCTACTACGAAGAGTATCCTGGTCACGTTCAGCATGACGCCGCCTCCTATTCCGACGCCGCCGCCCCATACAAGACCGGCGCGTGTGCAGAAATGTTCGAAGACCTGCATCAGAGGCTCATTCTGTTTTCCTTCAATGAAGCCGTTGTTGGCGACGCAGTAAACGCTGAGTTT
>CAZTHD010000128.1:0-4883 GCA_964613315.1 uncultured Oscillospiraceae bacterium
GCTGATCAAAATACACGTTATTTCATAAGTTAAAACATATTATACGAGGAGGTAAGCGCGATGAAAAGAATACTGGCATTGCTTTTAGCCTTTTCCATGCTGTTTATCATGGCGGCATGCGAGGGCGGCGGTAAAACAGACGATAAGGACAATGTCATCAAACCTTCTGCCAATGAAGAGGATATCTATATTCACGACAATACGTGGGGAGATATCAAACTGCTTCGCGTAACGACAGAATCAAGGCAAGATGCAAGTGAACTTCTGGAACTGATAAAAGAGTACTTGACGTCGCTTGGTATGAATTACAAAATCAAATCTCTTTACATCATACCTAACGTCACTGAGGACTATGCAGAAGAGATATTGCCTGTAAGAGTATATTTTGATGATGCATCGATAGATTATATCTATGTGTCGGTATTGGTAGACAAAACAAAGTATACTCCGGGAAAGGTATGTGTCGGGAATTTCAGAGATTCAGACGTTGTCAACAATGAATATATCGAAACGGCTTGTTGGTATGGCGGCGACTATAACGCTAAACTGGCAAACGACCTTGGGATAGGAAACAAGAGGACTGATGTCTCAGATGTGAGCTTTCCGTTATATATGACGAGAGACTTGTCTTTTGAAGTGCCTACGAAGATCCATCATATGCTGATGCAGGATACCATGAATGCATTCTATAAATACATACATGCGGATTGGAGCAGCGAGTTTGAACCGGGTGTAGTCATCATAGATGGAAACTATTATCAGAAACTTATCAGCGATACCATCAAGAGCCTTGACGATCTGAATACGTATCTAAAGCAATACTTTACGGAGTTCGTAGCTTGGGATATAGAAGCTTTCTACGGCATGACTCAAGGAGATTATCCTATATATCTTGAAAAGGATGGAGCGATCTACGTTTGTCCTATCGGCATAGGCGGTCCAATAGGATATATAGGTCCTGAAGTTAAGTACGTTGCTGAAAAAGACGGTTATCTGTTCATGCTCATCGAAGGATCCTGGACGGAGTTCGACGATGATTTCAATCCGATAAATCCATATTTCACTTATGATATGTATGTATTCGAAAAAGATGCATCGGGCGAATGGAGATGCGATCGTTTCAGAGATATACCGTATGGAAGATATGAGACCCCCTTTGTCGGAAGACCATAAATTTCAATAACGCATTGAATATATATCTTTAGTATCTTGTTTCGTTGTATTTCTTGGAGGTAAGCACATGAAAAAAATATTGGCATTGCTTCTTGCTCTTTCCATGGTGTTTATATTTGCAGCATGCGGAGGAGGAAAGCAGGAACAGAAAGAGACGGTGACCGTCACTTTCGATACCGACGGCGGAGACGCCATGGAATCCCAAACCATCGCTAAGGGATCGGCGCTGGTCAAACCCGCTACGCCGAAGAAGTCAGGATATATCTTCGACAAATGGACACTGAACGGCAAAGAATACGAATTCGGAACAGCCGTGAATGAGAACATCACACTGAAAGCTCTATGGATCGATCCCAATTCAGGCAGTGGAAGCGGTGGTTCAGGGGACAGCGGCAGCAGCGGCCCGCTGTTCACAGCTAAAACTTTAGTCGAACTGAACGTAAGAAAAGGTCCAAGTACGGATGATGAAGTCGCAAGAGTACTTCCCCAGGGAAGCACGATAGAGGTTTTTGAGACTAAAACTGCAGGAGGCTATACCTGGAACCGCATAGGTGACGGAGAATGGGTGGCAGACGACGGTACCTGGCTTGATAAGAACCCTGTAGGCGGAGGCTCCGGCGGGGGAGGCGGAAGCAGCTCTTCCGACGCACATCCTACAGAGCTTTACTTCGTCAACAATTGGTACTGGGTACAGGAAAAGTGCTACGGAGATCCTGAATGGGTAGTCAAACCTGAATCATTAAAGGATAAGGTAACGTTCACTTCTTCCGATACGAGCATCGCTACCGTAGATTCAAAAGGTATAGTCTACGGCGTTAAACCCGGCAACGTGACCATAACCATGAAATGCGGCGATATGTCGGATACGCTTCCTCTTGAAGTAAGATCGGGTCAGCCATATATCTCACTTGATACGGACTATATACACGTTGATTTTACACCGGAAAACGTTCACTATACCTATGCTCATACTTTTGAAGTATCATTCCATAACGGTGCAGATCCGAATTCTACGGTAAAGTATTCGTTTGTAAGAGAATCCGACGGACAAGAGTTTGTAACAGGCGATACTTTCTACTATGATCACGTAGGCCGCTACATTTATACCGCTACGACAGCTGAGGGATACAAAGCATCCTGTACTATAGACGTAACGGGAACGGAGCTCTATGCGATGTCCGGAGCCGTAGTCCTGTCACACAACCAGAGCAAACCGTCGTCCTTCTATCTTGTGGAAGATGCATATTATCTCAACGGTTATACAAAACATGAGATAATAACGAATCAGTGCACGTGTATAAGCAACCCTGAAGTGAGCTTTATCATTTACGATAATGAAAATGCTGATCTGTCGACAACGAAACCTAACACCTATCACTACTTCAAGTTCTGCGATGCGCTCAATGACGTTTATTCGATAGAATATGAATGGTATTTCTGATTAGAGAAGGATAGCTTAAGACAAATCGAAAGGGAGGGCCGGTTAGCCCTCCCTTATCATGTATGTTTTTTGCATTTTATTTATACAGTTTTACTGCGTGGTTGAGTACCTTTATATCAGCGTTCTTTGCTGCGTTTGCCTTTTCACCGTCAAGGGTCCATGGCGTCGCTTCTTCGAATCTGAAAGATATCTCGCTGCATCTGAAGAAGTCGAACATATCGGAACTGAAGTCAGTCTGGCTTACTCCAGTAAGTATCTCGCTGAAGTCAACTATATCTTCAGGGAACTTTACGAGGAGCACTTCGAACATTCCGTCGTTAAGGTCTACTATGTCATCATTCAGTTTTACAAGTCCGGCAACGGATTTAGTGTTAGAAACGGAACCGAATACGTAATTTCCCGTATATACCTTTCCGTTAGCAATTACCGTAGCCTGTATAGGCTTGATCTTAGAAAGGTCCTTTACGCCTTCGAGTATATATGCAAAGTGACCGAAGGTGTTTTTGAGATCCTGAGATGCGGAATACGCAGTGGCTGTGAAGGCTCCGAAGGATGCGATATAGCTGAAGTACCTTTTGTTGTTGAAGCAGCCAACGTCGAGTGTCGTCAGATTTTCTTTTATGATATTCTGTATCTCTTTCACAGGCTCGGTATCAAGTCCCAAAGTATCCGCGAAGTCGTTAGTAGATCCGCAGGGGATGTATCCGAGTTTTACTGTTTCGTTGCACTTGGAAAGGCAAAGACCTGTCAGTGTTTCATTGAGAGTGCCGTCACCTCCGCAGCAGATGATAGTATCGTAACCTGCAAGGGCTGCAAACTGAGAAAGCTCGGTGGCATGACCAGGATGGGTGGTGGTGTGGACAGTTACATTGTGTCCTGCCTTGCATAGCTCATTGACTATATCGAAGAGCTTGGGCTGTATTCTTTTTTGTCCCGATACGGGGTTTATTATTAACATTATATTTTTCATAGCATCTATATTTTACCACTATAGACTATAAAAGTAAAAAATAGATATAAGATTTTAGAATATTTACAAATTGCATTATTATACAACTGTGTATATAATTAGATGAATTTTAAAGCAAAGACGAGAGGATGCTCCTTTGCTTCTTCACTATGCGGGAGGAAGCCCGCAGTGGAAAGGTCTTGATGCACAGGGAGGATGCCCTGCATAAGACCGGAAAGGAATAAAAATGAATAAAGATCTTAAACACAATTATCCTCTTTACGAGGTCAGGGAGTTTACCGACTTCAAGGATATGATCTGGCAGCATGCCGAAAGAGAACCTAACAAAATCGCTTTCAGATATACTGTCAACAAAGAGGACAGACAGGTAACTTACAAACAGCATTATGAGAACATGAATGCCATGGGTACTGCCATAGCAGCAGCCGGATATCACGATATCCACATTGCCATGGTAGGGGAGAACTGCTACGAGTGGGCTCTCATGCAGATCACCGTCCTTGCATCGGACAACGTTTACGTTCCCATCGACAAAGAACTCCCCATGACAGACCTTCTGAACGTTATCAATCACAGCGATTCAAAGGTAGTATTCTGTACGGGAAGCTTTGCAAGATCTCTTGCAGAGAACAGAGACAAGATCCCCGGCGTAGACAAGATATTCGTATTCAGAGCAAAGGAAGAGCTCCCTGAAGGACTCTACAGCGCTGAAGAATTCATGGAAAACGGAAGAGAGCTTTACATAGGCGGAAACAGATCTTATGTAAGTCAGAAACCCGAAGATCTCGGTCTCGGAGAATTGGTATATACCTCCGGAACGACAGGGGCTCCCAAGGGCGTCATGCTTTCAAGACACAACCTCTGGGCTTCCGTATACTACGGACTCATGGAGATGAAAGTATTTGACGTAGGACTTTCCGTACTCCCATACAACCACACTTACGAATCCACCTGCGACCTTCTCGTATCACAGCATTACGGTTCTACCATCTGCATCAACGAGAACTTAAAGACTGTTGCAGACAACCTCAAGAAATATAAACCGGAATACGTCATGCTGGTACCGCTCTTTGTAGAAACATTCTACAAGAAGATCTGGAAGACACTCGAAAAGTCCGGAAAAGCAGACCTGGTAAGAAAGATGATGAAGGTTTCCAACGGCCTTCGCAAGGTCGGCATAGACGTACGTAAGAAGCTCTTCAAGCAGATCCTTGAAGTTTTCGGCGGCAACATGATCATGATCGTATGCGGAGGAGCTCCCATAAGACCTGAGATCGCGGCATTCTTCGACGCCATCGG
>CAZTHD010000129.1:0-4878 GCA_964613315.1 uncultured Oscillospiraceae bacterium
CACCCTCGTAGGCGGAACTTATGCCCTTTACTCCAGCGGATATCTTGAAATTTGTTCCGATATCAAGACCATGCCTTACGATGAGCATATGTGCAGAGGTATGTATGCAAAGATCGTCAACGTAAATGAAGGCGTTCACGTCGACGTCAAGAGCAAGGGAACAGCTATAACTGCGCAGGAGACCATCTACGTAAGAGACGGGGCAGTAGTCGACGTCGATATGACAGCGAACCACTTCTTCAATCAGGATACGGAAGGCAAGGGCCTTTTCTGTATGGATCTTTATTGCTACAAGGCAGAGCTCAACATTTCGAGCCATGGTCGCGCCGAGGACTTCGTTCCTTACGACAAGAGCATAGCATATATGTGCGCCATCGAAGCCAACGGATCCGTGGATTTCAGCGGCACTAAGGTAAACATTTCCATGGACGCAGATGAAGGCGAGTATGTTTATGCCAACAATTTTGTAGGTATTTCCGGTACACCCCTTCAGGGAGTGGCTGTTGAAAACGGAGCAGACGTTAAGATCAAGATCGATTCTCCATATATCCTCAAGTCCTACGGTATCTATGCCCGCGGTACAGACGTCTACGAGATCGATGACTACGGTCAGATGATACCCGTACACATCCCATCCGGCAGCGTATTCGTCGACAAGGAAAGCAGGCTGGATATAGACGTATGCACTTCCGGACATGTTACAGGTATAGAAGTGACAAAGGACGTCGGTGTAAACGACGGAGATCTCAAGGTCAGTGCCCGGTCCTACGATACGGCCATAATCATAGCTGTCGATACCGCAGAGTTTAACGTGAATCTCACAGACAGCAAATACAGCGTAGACCTCAGCGCAACGGAAGGCAGCGCTCTCATAGCAAGCGACATCGAAAGAGTAAAAGATACAGAATTTACAGAAGATTATGAGCCAAAACTCATCACGATCAACAAAGAGGCAAAGATACTGGTTCCTGAAGACGGCGTCGTATGCTGTTACGGATTCGATCCGTGGAGAAAAGTAACTCCTGTCGAGACCGTGCTTTCCAAAGCCGATCCCGAGAATGCCGCAACGAGGATACTCATAGCAGTTCCCAAGCCTCCGGCGCCTCCCACGGGAGACAGCACCCTTCTTTGGTCCTTGATCATGGCAGGCTGCATGGCTGCGGTCGTAATGCTTATAAAGCAGTATAAAGAGAGCTTGAAAAATACGGCAGATAATATATCTCATCACATAAGTCATAATTACTCGGGAGCTGCCTGGACGGGCAGCTCCCGGGCTTAAGATAAGAATGGCGACAAAAAATATCTCATACACCGTTACAAAAGAAGATGAAGGAAAGTATGTGAAGGAGATCCTGAGAAGCAGGATGGACTTCTCCGTTAAGCTGCTCACAAAGGTCAAGTATCACGGCGATATACTCCTAAACGGCAAGCATGTCACCGTGAGGCAAAGGGTTATAGAGGGCGACGTGCTGACTGCCGAATATCCCGAAGAGGAGAGCTACTTCCAGCCGGAGAATATCACTCTTGACGTGGTCTATGAAGACAGCGATCTCCTCCTTGTGAACAAGCAGCCGGGGCTCATAGTGCATCCGACCTATAACTTCCCGACGGGCACCCTTGCCAATGCCATCACCTATTACATGGAGCAAAAAGGGGAGATATACAAGCTGCGCTTTGTGAACAGGCTCGATATGATGACCTCGGGCATAGTCATAATAGCCAAGAATTCTCACGCCCAGGACGTCATATCAAGGCAGATGCAGGAAAATTCCACGGTCAAGAATTACCTCGCCATAGTCCACGGCATCATGGAGGGAAAGGGGACTGTAGATGAGCCCATCGACAGGGATCCCGGTCACAAGGCAAGGAGGCATGTGACTCCTGATGGCTATCCTTCGGTCACCCACTGGGAAGTCCTAAAGACTTTCGAGGGAAAAAGATATGGACAGATCGAAGGGTTCTCGCTTCTAAAGCTAAAACTAGATACGGGGCGTACCCATCAGATCAGGGTACACATGACTTATCTCGGGCACCCAATAGTTGGAGATGAGCTTTACGGACAGCTTTACGGCTACGATGTACCGCCGGAGTGGATGCCAAGGCAGGCCCTCCATGCAGCCCATCTTGAGTTAGACCATCCCGTCAGTGGAGAAAGGATATCGGCAGACGCTCCGCTTCCGCCGGATATGGAATATTGCCTGAAATATATTGAGGAAGAATTATGAGAGTGATACTGGCAAGCGGCTCACCGAGAAGGAAGGAGCTGCTGAAGAGGATATATGATGACTTCGAGGTCATCACAGCGCCCATCGACGAGCGGGAAATAGAAGAAAGGATAGAAGAAGAGCTGGAAGGTATGCCCATGTACGAGGTGGCTGCCGAAATGGTCAAGCAGCTCTCAAGGGCAAAGGCCATTGCTGTATATGAAGAGCTGCACTGCCCAAAGGATTGCCTCCTCATAGGGGCCGATACTGCAGTCGCAGTGAGCGATGAGATCATGGGAAAGCCTAAGGACAGAGACGACGCCGTGAGGATGCTGAGAAAGCTCTCCAGGGAAAAACAATACGTCCTTACTGGAGTTACGATCATAAAAGACTGGGCGGTGAAAAGCTTTGTCGAGACCTCCCTTGTCTACTTCAATCCACTTGATGAAGAGCAGGAGAAAAAGATACAGGCATATTGCGATACCCCTGAGCCCTACGACAAGGCAGGAGCCTACGGCATACAGCTCATCGGTGACGAAATAGTCGATCACATAGAAGGGGACTTCGACAATATAATAGGGCTGCCCGTTGAAAGACTTAAGAAAGTATTATTAGAAGAATCTCTGTAATTCGTGGAATTACAGAGATTTTTCTTGTCGTTTCTTACAATGATTATACAAATATTGCAATTGAGAATATAGTCTTCCGTTGATATAATAAAAATGATACAGCATGGGCAAAAAGCCCGTCGCCTATCTAATTCGCAGAAAGGAGAAAAGGAGTGAATTATACTAAGTATGTGCTAAAGGATAATGACGAACTTGGTGCCCTGCTCGAAGGCAAGGACAATCTGTTCGTAGTATCCTGTAACAAGTGCTTTAAGGAATTTGAAACTGTTGAAGAACCGGATCTCGGACAGTTCAAAGAGCTTGCTGCTGAAAAGGGCAAGAAGATCACGGGAACTGCATCCGTAGACTTCCTCTGCAACCGCATCCAGACAGAAAAGAAACTCGACGGCATAGTTCCCGAAGGAACTGAAAACGTCATCGTCGTTTCCTGCGGTCTTGGTATCCAGACAGTTGCGGACATGGAGGGTCTTCCGGTATATACCGCGACCAACTCTCTCAACTATATCGGATTCCACGGCATGGCTCTTACAAAAAAGACCTGCGAAGCCTGCAACCAGTGCTACCTCAACGTAACAGGAGGTATCTGCCCGATAGTGGACTGCACCAAGAGTCTCATCAACGGACAGTGCGGAGGCGCAAAGAACGGAAAGTGCGAGATAGATCCCAAGAAGGATTGCGCATGGGAGAAGATCTACAGAAGACTCGAGAAACAGGGTCGTCTCGAAGAGTTCCTCGCTCAGCCTGTTCAGATGCGCGACTACTCCAAGGTCAATTTCAAAGCGGTCAATGAATACGTAAAGAGCGTAAGAGAAAACAGATTGGAAGGATACTACGGCGGAGTACATCCCAGTGAGAGAAAAGAGCTCACAGAGCATATGGCTCCTGTCGTTTTCCCTGCTCCTGAAACAGTCGTGATCCCCATGAACATGGCAGCAGGAGCTCCTGCAACACCTCTCGTACAGGTAGGCGACTACGTTAAACTCGGACAGAAGATCGCTGAAGGCTCAGCTTTCATCAGCTGCAGCGTACATTCAAGCGTCAGCGGAACAGTTGAAGCTATCGAGCAAAGACTCACAAGCAAAGGCGAGGCTACCTGCATAGTCATCAAGAATGACAAGAAGGACGTCCTCGACGATTCCGTAAAGCCCGCAAAGAGCCTTGAAGAGCTCACACCGGACGAGATCGTCGAGATCGTAAAGGAAAAGGGCATCGCCGGAATGGGCGGAGCTGCTTTCCCGACCTACGTAAAATTAAAACCCGGAAAGCCCATCGACTACGTGCTGATCAACGGCAGCGAATGCGAGCCTCTGATCACAGCAGACCACAGAGCTCTTCTTGCTTATGCAGACGAAGTCATCTTCGGTCTTAGGGCAGTCATGAAGGCAGTCGATGCTCCAAAGGGACTCATCGTGGTAGAAGACAACAAGCAGGATGCTATCGCACTTCTCCGCGAAAAGCTTGAAGGCTGCGAGAACATTGAAGTTTTCGAAGCAAAGACCAAATATCCTCAAGGCGCTGAGAAGATGCTCATCAAGAGAGCAGTCGGACGCATGGTACCGAGCGGCGGACTTCCCGCAGATGCAGGCTGCGTCGTATGCAACGTCAGCACCGTAAAGGCTATCTGCGACGCTATCTGCAAGGGCATGCCTCTTGTTGAAAGAATAGTCACTGTCTCCGGAGAGAGAGTGGCTCACCCCGGAAACTACCTCGTAAGGATCGGTACTGACGTTTCAGAAGTCATCGATTACTGCGGCGGTATCCCCGGTGAAAACTACACAGTAAAGATGGGCGGACCCATGATGGGCGCTGTCCTTAATAACACTGAAGTTCCGGTCATAAAGGGAACCAACGGCATCATCGCCGTCGAAGCAGATCATCCCATCGCTCAGGACTGCATCAAGTGCGGCCGCTGCGTGGACGTCTGCCCGATGGAGCTCAAGCCTTCATACTTCGCAAAATATGCAGGCGAAGGAAACGCTCAGGGCTTCAAAGACCAGAACGTTATGGATTGTATGGAATGCGGATGCTGCGAATACATCTGCTCT
>CAZTHD010000130.1:0-4868 GCA_964613315.1 uncultured Oscillospiraceae bacterium
TTCCCGATAAGGTCATGACTCCGCAGAGTATATTTCCGTCCACGTTCTGTTTGTAGGAGATGTATCCGTTGCTGATGCAGATAAAGGGGCAGCCGTCGATACCTTCGCACTTTTCCTTAGTCATGCAGATATACGGATATTCGTTCTGATCTATGATGATCCAGTAATCTTCCTTCTTTACGGCAGCCCTTCCCTCGCAGAAAGCACCTTTATTGCCGCTGACGTCAACGTTAGAAGCCTTCATAGGTATAACATCGTCAAATACCGATTCTATCCTGAGCGCGCCGGTCTCGTCTATGAAGCCCCAGTATCTTCCGTCGAATACAGCTGCCAAACCTTCAGTGAAGGGCAGCGCCTTCTGATACTGGAAAGGTATGACGGTCTCTCCGTTCTCGTCGAGATATCCCCAGAAGCCCTTGTCGTTGCAAGCAAGGTAGAGCTTTCCTTCGTTATGCCTCAAAAATCTGTATTTCACCTCTATGCGAACCTTGCCGTCCATGCCGCAAAGGCCGTAGAGATTGTCGTTGGTCTTGACTATGACGTTGCCGTTTTCATCGACTCCTGAAAGATCTGCGTCAAGGCCTGCAGGAAGGGTCGCCACTATGGCGCCGCTCTTGTCTATGATATATGCGGACTCCGCATCGAGCCAGTCGTGACAATTGGCGTTCTTCTGCCTCATGACCACGGCATATCCGTTGTTAAAGGGCGTGGCAAGGCCGAAGAATCCGTAATTCGCATACCATCTCCAATCAACGGCAGGAAGGCCGTTTGCATTTATTGCAGTGAGGAAGTTGATATCGAGATATACGTATCTTTGAAGAGCATCATTGGCCAAAGACAAATTGAGAAGACCATCGGAAAAATGATTGCTTTCAGCTATCTGGTTCTTTCCGTAGGTGCTGTAAACCTTTCGTCCGTTCCTGTCTATATATTCGTATCCCGAATAGCTGTTGAGTATGAGGCCGTAATCACCTTTGAACGCTACAGCTGCGGCATATTTTGGCTCTATGACCCATTCGCCCAGCACGTTGATGAATCCGTATTGTCCGCTCTCACTGTCACGGGCAGGAGCAAGCAGCCCCGTGTCCTTGACGCTTATCTTTTCGGGCTCCTGACCGGAGATGTATTCGATGGCTTCGTTTATATCGAAAGTTTCCGGATCTATATGTCCGTCCTTTTTCTCGATGGAGACGTCGCAGGCGCAAAAGCACAGCAGCATCGCGAAAGCGAGAAGGATTGATATATATTTCTTCATTATCTAAAATCAGCCTTTCTTGTAGGAGCTCTTGAGCCCTACGATCTGGTTGAACACAGGCGCGCCTTCCTTGCTGAGCACTGTATCCGCAATGTAGTATCCAAGTCTGAAGAACTGGAATCTCTCTCCAGCCTTTGCCTTTGCAAGGCTGCCTTCGGCTTTAGCCGTAAGCTCGGTCTTGGAATCGGGGTTGAACTCGTTCTTTCCCGTTTCTTCGTCAGGAAGAGCGAGAAGACCGTACTGACGCACGGGGATATCTATGCAGTCGTCGGCGCAGACCCAGTGTATGGTGCCCTTGACCTTTCTCGAATCGGCTCCGGGCGTTCCGGACTTGGTATCGGGATCGTAGCTGCAGATGAGCTCGGTGACTTTGCCGTTTTCATCCTTTACGACCTCGTTGCAGGTCACGAAATATGCACCCTTGAGGCGCACTTCATTTCCGGGGTAAAGCCTGAAATACTTCTTTTCAGGTATCTCCATGAAGTCGTCTCTTTCGACGTAGAGATGCTTTCCGAAAGTCATTTCTCTTGTCCCCATACCTTCTACGGTCTGGCTGTTTTCAAGGGTAAGCTTTTCAGTTTGCCCTTCAGGATAATTGCTTATAGTAAGTTTTATGGGGTCGAGGATGACGAATCTGCTTTCCACTTTATCTTTAAGATCGTCTCTTACGAAGAATTCGAGCTGATCCATCCCTATCTCGCTGTTTGCCTTTGCAACGCCTATGGCGTCGCAGAACGCTTTGAGAGCTTCGGGGGTATAGCCTCTTCTTCTCATACCTGCTATGGTGCAAAGCCTCGGGTCGTCGAAACCTTCCACAAGACCCGCATTAACAAGTTTGATGATGTTCCTTTTGCTCATGATCGTATTGGAAAGGTTGAGCTTTGCAAATTCGATCTGTTGAGGTGGTTCAGGCCATTCAAGGCTCTCAAGGACCCAGTTATAGAAGGGTCTGTGGTCTTCGAACTCCAGGGTACAGAGGGAATGGGTTATCCCTTCGATGGCATCTTCTATGGGATGAGCGAAATCGTACATGGGATAGATGCACCACTTGTCTCCGGTGTTGTGATGGGAAACGTGCATCACTCTGTAGATGACCGGGTCCCTCATATTGATGTTGGGGCTTGCCATGTCTATCTTGGCTCTGATGCACATGGCTCCGTCCTCGTATTTTCCGTTTTTCATATCTTCGAAGATCTGAAGGGACTCTTCCGGAGCGCGGTCCCTGTCGGGAGCGTTCTTTCCCGGCTGTGTCAGGGTGCCTCTTGTGTCGTGGATCTCTTCAGCTGACATGGCGCAGGCGTATGCGAGGCCTTTCTTTATGAGGATCCTTGCGCATTCGTACATCCTGTCGAAATAGTTGGACGCATAGTTCAGCTGATCCCACTGAAAACCGAGCCACCTGATGTCGTTTTCTATGGAGCCTACGAACTCCTCGTCTTCTTTTGACGGGTTCGTATCGTCATAGCGCAGATTGCAGGTCCCGCCGTATTTTTCAGCCACGCCGAAATTGAGGCACAAAGACTTCACGTGCCCAATATGAAGATATCCGTTAGGTTCCGGGGGGAATCTGGTGATGATGTGGTGGGAATACTTCCCCTCAGCTATGTCCTTGTCTATTATGTCGTATATGAAGTTATTTTCCATATGTCAGTACGGGGACCTGAAGGTCCCTTCTCCTTCTTTAGTATATTATTTCGCTTTGCGTTTGCTTTTATCTTCTTCTTTGATGCCGAAATTCTTGAGTTTGATCTTCACCTTGCTGTTTATGAACAGATGAGCAATATTGGCAAGCTCATAGGTCGTCCAAAAAATAGGGAAGACCGCGGGAAGCAGCGCCATAGCTACGACTGTTATGCCTAAAGAGACGTAGTCGAAGGGCTTCTTGTTGACAAGGAATCTGTCGGAAATATATCTGTCCTGCAAAAACTGAAAAGTGCAGCCAAGAGCAGGGAAAAACAGATAGTTGAGGATGCCCGTTCCCGGCCAGGCCTGCTGTATGGCTCTGAAGGTGAACTCCGTTATATCGGGAACGATGAAAGATGTCACCGTAGCAGGTTCATAGACTCTGATATATTCTGCCGGCGAATGGACAGCAAAGGCGACGAGAGCGCCGATTGCGAGCATCACCGGATAGTAGAACAGGAATGCGAAGAAGGGGTAGTGGCTCGTGACGAGGAACTCCCCTACGGCCTTTTCAGCCTGTTCCGGTTTGTGCTTGTATCGATCCTCTATCTCGTCTATCTTTTCCCTTAAAACATCTCTGACCATGGGCGTCTGATAATAGGAATTAGACGTTACGGCAGCGATCATCTTGATGAGCAGGCAAAACATGATGCAGCAAAAAGCGAGATTTTTGCCCTCACCGTAGAACATGCTTACAAGATTTCCTACAAAACTCAATACTGAACTCATGATATTTCCTTCTGAACTTTAAATTATCTATCCCTTCTTTATACCTTATTAGCGGTATTTTTTCAATGCAAATCTTGTCTGCAAGGGCTAATCTTCACCCTTTTATCATATGAAGACGACTCTTAAGTGCAGCTGAGCAGGTATTTGTGTTGATGGGCAAAACGCTTCACCCCGCCCTGATACTATGCATTTAGGGAAGAGGGATCCGCGCTGATTATTCCTTAAAAGAAATACCGTATGAGTTTTCTCATACGGCATCCCCGTCTAAATATTAAGTGTTTAATGCTTATCTTTTTCTTGCTTTTCTTCTTGCAGCCTGCTTCCTTAATATGGCCTTAGGAAGGCTGCCGCCGTGTTCTACGAGAGAACCTTTTGCCTTTACCTTGTAAACGCTGGCATCGTGTATCTCCTGGAGCCTTCTTTCGATCTCAGCTTCTTTTGCAGCCTGATCGGCTTCGTACTTTTCCCTTGCCTTTATACCTGAAGCGTTTTTCTTATCGATCTTTTCCTTTTCCTTTGCAATGATGGCCTTGGCTTCGTCTACGCTTATGCCTCTTTCCTTTGCAAGCCTATACGGATCGGTCTGGGTCTGCTTCTCAAGAGCAGCTGCTCCTTTGCCCTTGGCCGTCTTCTCATCTTTTTGCTTGTTCTGAGCTCTTGTAGTGGCAAGGATCATGATACCCATCATACCGATGGTGAGGAATATGGAGATAGCACTGTCGATCTTCGTATTTCTCGTCTTGAATGTAAAAGTATACGCACTGCCGAGTGTGTTTCCGGACGTTGACATAAGTCCGGCAGCTACGTTCACCGTATATTCCGTATCTGCAACAAGATCTCCTTCAAGTATGCACCAAAGTTCGTTGGGTGACTTGGGATGATGGACTATGGTGAAGTTCTGAGTCTTTCCTTCGGGGTCCTTAATGGTGATGCATCTGGCATTGGCTGCGTCGTTAGCCGTCATGCTTACATCCTCGTTGAAAACGATCTTGACAGCCATATTGGTGATCTGCTTTCCCTCTTCACCGTTGTTAGGGACAGTCTTCACCACCTGAAGCGAACCGCTGGGTCCCGGCGCGATAAGAAGCGTATCGTTTGTTGCGAAAGCAATGTTTGCCATAAGCATGACCGCTATCAGCATGATCGCTGTCAAAACAGCTCTTCTTTTCATTTCTCTATTTCCTCCAAATTCTTTTTCGGT
>CAZTHD010000131.1:0-4862 GCA_964613315.1 uncultured Oscillospiraceae bacterium
CTGCACTTGCCAAGATAAGGTTCGAATTCCGGAAAGTACTTGGCAAGCTCCGTTTCCTCGAGCTCCGGCGTTTCAAAAGACGTAAATCCGGGAGTATCGAAGAGGAATATATCTCCCTTTGCAAAGAGCTCCGAATGCCTCGTGGTATTCTTGCCCCTAAGGGTCTTTTTCGATATCTCGCCAACTTCTGCATTTTCTCCAAGAAGCGCGTTGGTAATGCTTGATTTGCCTACCCCCGACGGCCCTGCAAGAGCAGCCTGCTTTCCTTTTATGGCATCTCTTAGCTCTTCTATGCCGTCTCCCGTCACCGCCGACACGCAGTATACGGGGTAGATGCCTTCATATATATCAGCTATTTCCTTTGCGGGTCCTATGTCTTCCTTGTTGATGCATATGATGATCTCTGAATCCTTAAGCTCTGCCGATACGGCCATGCGGTCTATGACGTAGGTAAGAGGCTCGGGATCCTTTGCGGCGGCAACGATCACGCAAAGCTCCACGTTGGCTATGGGAGGCCTTTCGTATTCGTTTAGTCTTGGAAGTATGGCGTCGACAGTCCCCGCCAGCATGGAAGGATCCGATGCCGTGGAGGCAGGGTCAAGCGAAAGCTCCACAAGGTCCCCAACCATGGGAGTTTGGCCCTTTATGCGGAACTTTCCTCTCGCTTTGCATTCATATATTTGTCCGCCGGAATATACGTAATAGAAACCGGCTATCCCTTTTATGAGCTTTCCTGTCATCAGTTCTTACGCTCTACTGTTCCGTTGTCGAAATCCACGCTGTAGCTTATGGTCGTATTGTCTATGACTACTACGGCGCTTCCCTTGCCCTTGCCGTGGATATCGTAGCTGACAGTGCTCATGCCGAAGCTCTTTCTGAACTTTTCCCTCGGCCACTGGGTGATGCCGCTCTGGTTTGCGTAGTTGTCCGTGACTATGATGGCTATATAGTGTTCTCCGTTGTCAAAGCCTGCAAGGTCTATGTGAAGAGTTACCGTGGACTCTCCCTCCTCTATGACTGCCCTTACGGTGAGTTCGAATTCAGTGCCTGCGGTGACCTGCTCAGACCCCGAAGGTGACTGGGAAAGTACGCAGCCTCTGTCTATACCTGAGCTGTAGTCTTCCTTGTAGATTATGGTATAGGTGCAGCCCTTAGAAGCGAGAGCTTTTATGGCGTCGTCAAGCTTTAAGCCCACAACGTTCATTGAGAAGGACTCTCCCCTGTCATCGCTTGGACCCTTCGATACGTTTATATTTACTGCAGATCCTCTCTTAAGGTTCGTGCCGACAACCGGGTTTGTCGAGATGACGCAGCCCTTCTTTACGGTATCACTGAACATCTCCGTTACAGAGCCTACCGTAAGGCCGTAGTTTTCTATCTTCTTCTTTGCTTCCGCAAGCTCCATGTTCCTTACTTCAGGTACGTTGGCTCCGGGATTTTTCTTTGACACGTTGACCTTTACGGTGGTACCTGTCCTTACGACGGACGCGGCCTTTGGAGACTGGGAAAGGACTGTCCCTTCGTCGTAATTGTCGTTGACCAGCTCTGAATCTATAACGATCTCAAGTCCTAAGGCTTCGATCTGACTTTTAGCCTCGTCAAAGCTCTTTTCGAAAAGATCTGGAACTGTAATTGTTTTGTTTCTTTCCCTTATGGAATCTACGAATACTTCCATGAGGCCCCAGGCAAGGGGAAGAAGGGCAATGACAAGAGCTACCGTTATGGACAGGCTCCTTCTTACGATGCTTGCAGGTTTTTCTTCCTCTTCTTCATCCGTATCTACGTTTATGCTTCTTGTAAAGCCCTCTTCTTCAGGAGGAAGCTCAGGTTCGTATTTTACGAGTTTTGAATATTTTACAAGATTAAGTGCCACTATCATGTCGTCGGCAGAATTGAACCTTCTGTCGGGATTTTTGTCTGTGGCTTTCATGATTATGTCTTCAAGGTCCTGAGGCATGTCGAAAGCAAATTTAGAAGGCGGTATCATGGGCTCGTTCATGTGCTTTACGGCGACTTCTACGGCGTTCTCACCGTCAAAGGGAACTCTGCCCGTTATCATCTCGTACATGACTATGCCAAGGGAGTAGATATCAGTTCTTCCGTCTACCGGTATGCCTCTTGCCTGCTCCGGTGAAAAGTAATGTATGGAGCCCATTACGGCTTCCTTTTCATCACCGGACATCTCCTGGTTGGGATTGGCTCTTTTTGCGATGCCAAAATCAGTCAGCTTTGCAATGCCGTCATAGGTGACCATTATGTTGTGCGGCTTTATATCCCTGTGGATGAGCATGTTGGCATGGGCCGTCCTTAAGGCCGAAGCTATCTGTTTTCCATAGGATACTACGGTATGTGCGTCGAGTTTTCCCTCCCTTGTGATTATGTCGGAGAGTGTCTCGCCCTCTACAAGCTCCATGACTATGTAGTGGATATTGCCTTCCTGTCCTACGTCGTAGACCTGGACTATGTTGGGATCCACTATGCCTGCCACCAGCTGTGACTCGCGAAGGAAACTCTCTATGAAGGCCTCGTCCTGGGTATATTCAGGACGCAGGATCTTGACCGCAACAAAGCGGCCTAAGGTCCTGTCCTTAGCCTTGAAGACGACGGCCATGCCGCCTTCCCCTATTTTCTCCAGCAGTTCATATCTGCCTGCAAGTACTCTGCTTCCCATAGCCAAACCTCTACTGGATCCTTATGCAAACTACTGTGATATTGTCTCTGCCTCCGGCTTCGTTGGCCTTGTCGACGAGCTCTGTTGCAAGCTCGTGCATGGAACTTGCGGAGCTGACTATCTCGGTCATGGTATCGTCGTCCACTTCGCCGTGGAGTCCGTCGGTGCAGAGGATGATGGTATCTCTTTGGAAAAGGTCAAGGGTGAAGAAATCGGGATGTACCTCCTCCTCTCCTCCTATGGCCCTTGTTATCATGTTTTTGTCGGCTCTCTTTTCAGCCTCTTCCTTCGTTAAATGCCCTTCCCTTATCATGGTCTGAACGAAGGAGTGGTCTTCGGTTATCTGATAGGATCTTCCGTCCCTTATGAGGTAAGCCCTGCTGTCTCCCACGTTGACGAAATATGCCGTGTTTTCTCTAATGTAGCAAAGGACTGTGGTCGTCGCCATGCCGTAGTTGCTTTTCTCACTGGTGGCCTTTTCGTGGACAAGGCTGTTGGCTCCGGAGAAGAGCTTCATGAAATATGACTTAAGCTCAGAGCCCGTCTTTGCTTCTTCTATCGGATTGAGGCACACGAACTGAGCCATATATCCTACGGTCATACGGCTTGCAAGCTCACCTGAATTCTGGCCTCCCACTCCGTCAGCCACTATGAATATCTTTTTGTCCGGGATGACGAAGAGAGAATCCTCGTTGTCGCTTCTCTTCTTTCCTTTGTCAGTTTTGAAACCTACTGTTATCATGAAACACTCCTTTTGAGGGCATTGTTTGCTTTTTAATTATGAAAGCTCGACATTCACGCTGAGGAAAAAACCGCTCCGGGCTTTAGGACCTGCGCTTTATGAGGCACACGTAAAACCCGTCATGGCCTCCCTTTTTTGTGAAGAGCTGCCTTGAAGCTATGACCCTGTATTTTTTCGATGCATCGAAGCTGCTGCCGTGAAGCACTGAAGTATCGATCATTTTGCAGCTTTTTATGAGCTCCTCGTTCTCCTTTGGATCGATGGTGCAGGTGCTGTAAAGGACCAATCCGCCGGGCTTTACGTAGCGGAGGGCATTTTCAAGTATCTTTTCCTGCACGTTTATCCTGTCGGGCGTTCTGAACTTGATCTCAGGGTTTTCTCTTAAAGTCCCAAGGCCTGAACATGGTACGTCTGCAAGGACGTAATCTGCTGAGGAGTCGAGCCTCTCATCATAAAAAGTCGCATCGCCCTGCATGGGCTTTACGATGCTAAGGCCAAGCCTCTCTGCTTCTATCTCTATGAGTTTTACCCTGTGATCGTAAAGATCGAAGGCAATGATGCTGCCTTCATTTCCCATGATCTCCGCCATGGCGCAGCTCTTGCCGCCCGGCGCCGCGCAAAGGTCTATGACCCTGCTGCCCGGTTTTGGGGAGAGCAAATCAGCTGCGAACTGGGACGAATCTCCCTGCACGGAAAAATATCCCTCTTTGTAAAGATCCGTATCAAGAAGGCCGCTGCCTTTGATAAAGAGGCAGTTTTTGCTCAAAGCGCCTTCATGGGAGGTCTCGAATCCAAGCTCTTCGAGCTTTGCTTTAAGTTCATCTCTTCCTGACTTAAGGCTGTTTACCCTTATGGCAAGAGGAGCCGGAGTATTGCTGGCAGCAAGGAGCCTTTCTGCAGTTTCAAGGCCAAAGCTGTCTATCCAAAGCTTGGCTATATCCTTATGGACTGAATATCTGACCCTGAGATAGCTTTCGGATTCTTCCGAAGGGTAGATAAGGAGCCTGTTGCTCCTCTGAAAGCTCCGAAGGACGGCATTTATGAATCCCTCAGACCCCTTCTTGAAGTTCCTTGCAAGCTCTACGGTCTCGTTGATGGCCGCATGATCCCTTACGCCGTCCATCAGGGCCAGCTGGTAAAAGCCCATGCGAAGCCATATCCTCTCGGAAAGACCGGTTTTAGGTTTTGAAAGGAATCTGTCTATATTGAAATCGAGGAGAGTCTTGTTCCTTAAAGTGCCATAGACAAGCTCGCGGACAAATGCGGGAGAATCAGCCCCTTCCTTCCGGATGAGATGATCTGCCGCAAGATTTGACCAGATGCCCTTTTCTTCTATTTCCTTAAGTATGAGAAAGGCCGTGCGCCTGTCCTTATCCAAAATGCTCTTCCTCCGCTTTTTTCTTAAATATTGATTATTTTGTTTGTACTTCACAGAGACCAGTTTACTTT
>CAZTHD010000132.1:0-4851 GCA_964613315.1 uncultured Oscillospiraceae bacterium
ACCGTGAGGTTTCTTTTTATTCAATTGGCGCTTTCTATGTTACAGGAATGCTCCTTTTGATCACCTAAGTCGTGTATGAAATATATTCTAAAACAACTATAAAGATAAAAATCAGTATAAACATTAGACAAAAACCATATTTGTCTAGTTTTCAGACATTGTCAGTTTTTGCTTGCTATGCTATTCTTTTCGCAGGAGATGATTGATATGGCTGTTCAGGATCTGACAAAAAAACTACTCGCCGACACATTGCAAAGCATGCTTAAATCAACACCGCTTTACAAGATACATATTAAGGATCTATGTGCGGTCTGCGGCGTAAATCGTCAAACGTTTTACTATCATTTTCATGATAAATATGAGTTGATTTCCTGGATCTATATCCAGGATTATAATGCGGCATGGCACGAGGTCGGATGTTCTTACAATGAAAAGCTATTCTGCAGAATGCTGGAAAAAATGTATGAGAAGCACTCGTTTTACAAAAGAGTTTTTGACGATAGTTCTCAGAATTGCCTAAGGGAATATATGATCAAATATCATGTGGAAAATGACACAAATGCTGTCGTGTCCTACAGAGGCTGCGATGATCTAACCCTCAAAGAAAAATACGAAATCCGCAGTTATGCCTTTTCCTGTGTCGCTCATATTATTGAATGGATATCCGATCGCTCTCCGTGCACCATCCAAGAACTTGCAAGGCTGGAATACACATTTATGCCGGATATTTTGAAGCATGCATACTATGTTGATTGATAGTTCAATGCCTCATTTAACGTTCCAATCTACGGAGATACTATGGCCTCAGCTGACTCCCGTCCAATCTTTTTTTTGTACTCGGCTTCTCTCCGCTTGCGCTTAACACCACAACCGCCAGGCGTGGGGAGAAAGTGTCATTTTTCCGGAATACTTTGTCTTTATCATAATCGTTTCGAGATGGCTGAAACCGTTGCCGGACAAAGGATTTTATCTTTTCGGAGGTTATTCCCACTCGGTTATAACATTATACTCTACGCTATATCCTGTGAGCCTGTATATGATGCCATACTATAGTGTCGCCCTCCATTCAAAGAGCAGGTATGCCATATAATGAGGGATCGTCAAAATGCCATCAGCCATGCCTAAATTGGCATCTTTGATACGTATCAATTGAGTTTTCCCGTAATGTTCCGTATTTGTCATGACAGTTTTGGCACTTTTTGAGTTTCCGTCTCTGGCTTTGACCTCGAGTATGGTTGAGTTCCCATGGTAATTGATAACAAAATCAAGTTCAAGGCCGCTTTCCTTTGCAAAATAGAACAACCTGCCGCCGCGCTTGTACAAGGCATCTGCAATCAATGCTTCGTACAGCATGCCCTTTCCCATACCAAGGATACCGGATAATATTGCATCGGTCGTACCGTCTTCCAGCATTCCTACGAACATGCCGATGTCTGTCGTAAAGACTTTGTACTGATTCGAAATCTCATGAACCGAAAGCGGTGTGGCAGGAACGTCCAGATTGTGTACCTTTAATATGATCCCGGTATCCTTCAGATAATCCAAAGCGTCTTTCCCGGCATCTTTTGCCCCTTTTCCGCTGATCTTCGAAACTACATATCTTTTGTTTTCTTTTCCTAAGAAAGAGGGAATCAATGAAAAAGCGCTTCTTATCCGGGCGACCTCATTGGCATTGAACAGAGGTTTATTGTCTTTTCCGCGCCTTCTCCCGAAATCATCCTGAAGATCCCTTGTTATTCTTCTTGTGATCTGAAGTGTCGAATAAATATTGTTAGTCTGGATGTAATTACAGACCGCCTCCGGAAAACCACCGATGCAAAGATATTCTTTAAAAAGATCCGTAAATGTGCCATGCATGGATTTAGACAGCGCTTTGCGTGCTTCAAAGGCCTCCCTTATATATGAGACTTCTTTATCCCCATACCCTTTGGCCCACAGGAATTCTTCGAAATCAAGAGTCCTCATGTCAAATTCATCCGTACACCCAACGGGCTTCGGAGTATCATCAGATACTACATAACCGTTCACTCCCAAATAAGACCCCGATGCAATGAAATCGAAACGTTTATCATTCTGAACAGTCTTTAATGACAACAGAGCTCTCGGGCATTCCTGTACTTCATCATACAGAAATACAGTTGATCCTTCTGCGAGTTCCGGCATGTGGATTTTTACAGACAATTCCCGAATGATCGTATCTGCATCCAATTGACCGTCAAATACGTCGCAAAGATCCGGTCTGTCCCAAAAGTTGAGATAAATAACAACATCGTAATTGTTATCTGCGAACAGTCTTATCGAATGAGTTTTGCCTGATTGTCTGATCCCCCGGATCAAAGCCGGCTTGTGCTCAGGGTTTTCTTTCCATTCCGCAAGCCAATTATCTATATGTCTTCTAAGTTCCATGATTAATACCTCTCACCTATATGATACATTAAAAATCGGAAAAATCAAGGCGAGTTTTAATAATATTTCGGAAATATCAGGGTGAGTTTATACTATATTTCGGATAAATCAGACCGTGTTCGCATATCGATTGTTAATAAGCTCCGACAAACTCTATCCGAGACACCAACTAATTCGCATTATGTGACCGTAAAGAAAACCCGCCGATCCTTGCTATTGTAGGACCGGCAGGCCGTTTCCAATAATTTCCATTTATTCCCACTCCACAGTCGCCGGGAAACTGAAAAACCATTCCTTCAAATCGGTCCTTTTACCATCAGAGTGACTCTTTTTTGCGTCTCTTCGCGCTTCTTACGTATTCTTTCCTTGGATTTGCTATACCGAGTTCAAACATAAAATCAAGCATTCCCTCTATGTCGGAATACTTCCCATCCAGGAACTGCCGCAGGCAATGAACAGTCCCGCCGATAGCATAGTCTATGTAATAGTCCATATTGGGTCCCTCGAACCATACGCCGGAATCTTCCATGAATTTGATATAGTAGGATCTCATCACGCTCACGTACTTGTCAAAAAAGGCCCTGTCCTCATTTCTGAACAGCAGGAATCTGGCAGTTTCTTTGTTGTCCGCATAGAACATGATCATATTCTTGAAACTTTCCCTGCTGGAAAGAGTCGGTCCTATCGAAAAATCGATATCGTTGCAGAATCGTTCGTAGCTTTCCAAAAACTCATCTTCCATAGTTCTGATCATTATTTCTACAGTTTCGAAATACCTGTAAAAGGTGCTTCTGTGGATGCCGGCCCTGTCGCATATTTGATTTACCGTGATGGAGCTTACAGGTTTTTCTTCAGCCAGATCTGTGAGAGCCGATATGATGCCGTTCCTCGTTCTCATCTGCTTTTCGTAATTCGGTTCCTTCATTAATGTCACCTTCGCTGCACTGACAGCGTCTATCTTTATTTAAAATGAACCACTTTAAGACAAAGTGTTTCTTTGAGACATTTTGTACTTTTTTGTATCTTACTATATTTTACGCCATATGTAAAATGAAAATGAAAGGAGAAGTCCGGCATGCAGGCCAATCATTATCGGCGCAAAACGCCCGTGCCGAAGACTTGATAATATCGATGAGTTTAAAAGAAGAAAAACAAAGAAGAATAGAAGCGACATTTCGTTTCGAAAAAACCGACAGGATACCTACTCTTATCTTTACACAGGGCTGGTCTTATGACTATGCCGGCGTTCGTCGCCGTGACGTACTTCACGACCCTGCAGCATGCGCTGCTGCCGCAACAAAATATCTGGATGATTTCGACATCGATTTGAGCGCCTTCAACGATGTCAATCTTCCCGTTTATTCGGCTCTCGGATGCACTAACTATTACTGGGCACCTAACGGCAGTTCCGTGCAGCACGCCCAGGCAGAAGATCACTACAGCAGTGAAGACAAATACCCGGACTACATAGCAAATCCCATGGGATACCTCCAAAACGAAGCGTTGAAACAAAGAGTACCGGCATTCAATCTACCCAGGGAAGAAGCCTATGAAATGGTGAAAAAAGCAGCAGGGGAACTCATATATACAAATATGATCACTGCCATGGTCAATGAAAAATATGCCGAAAAAGGCGTAGTCAATATGTTCGATGCAAAAGGACCTCTCTTTTTCGGACCGTTCACCCAGATATTCGACTATTTCAGGGGAATTAAAGGAGCTCTCATAGATCTTCGCAGAAGACCTGATACAGTGACTGCCGCCTGCGACGCATATATGGCTCAGGCCGCCATGGTCTACGGATACAAGTCAAGCAGGGAAGAAGTAGAAGCATCTCTGCAGCCCGGAGATCTGCGTATGGGAATGTCCATCCTCAATTCGGAAGGCTTCCTAAATCCGAAACAGTTCGACAAGTATTATATGAGCTATTTCAGAAAATACTTTGCGCCTTACTTTGAAGCGGGTTTCACCTATTTCATAAATGGTGAATGTGACTTAAGATCTATAATCGATCAATTCGCGGACCTTCCCAAAGGCGCTATCTGCATGATGCTGTGCCAGAACCATACAGAAGATCTGGCGCCGGCTCTCATGGGAAAACAAACAACCATAGGCGGCATCCACATGGAGGATCTTCGCGACCGCACAAAAGAAGAATGTATCGACATCGCAAAGAAGAACATCGATACCTACGGCAGAGACGGAGGCTTTGTCTTCGCCCATAACAGCCTATTAATGCAAGGAACTGATATAAAAACGGAAAATTTAAAATCTGTTTATGATTTCGTTCATGAATACGGAAAGAATTAAGGGAGGAACTTGAAATGGAAAACAACACAGACTATACAGTACCGGAACTTCTCGGAATGCTCATGGGAGATGAGTCCGTAAGCCCGGACAAGGCTGAGAGACGCCAGCAGAAGCAGGCGGAGAGCATGGCTTTTG
>CAZTHD010000133.1:0-4794 GCA_964613315.1 uncultured Oscillospiraceae bacterium
TGCAGTGATCGCCAGTAATAGTGCTTTTAAAAACTTGTTTCTGATGGCTCGTATGATTGCATATAACAGAGCTATAACCAGTATTATCACGAAACCATAACATAACAAGTCTGAGGTATTTACATACTTAATAATGATACCCATCGTAGTTGTAATCACCTACACTATCTGACCACCCCAAAAATGCTTTATTTGTAGAAGTGGAATAAATACTAAATGCACTTTTTTATAATCACCACACACCTCACTATCTCATTCCCTTGTCGTAGGGCTGGCCTTCTGCCTTAGGAGCTCTTGAGCTCTTTGACGTGAGCATCAGAACGATGAGCGTGATGAGGTAAGGAAGCAGTCTGTAGAAGTAGGGGCTTATGCCTATCTCAGCCAGCTTGAATATGCCGTCTCCGTTTATATCAAGAGTCGCATAGCTTGCGCCTATGCACTTGAAGAGTCCGAAGAGAAGGGCATCGAATGCGATATTGAGAGGTTTCCAGTTACCGAAGATCATTACCGCAAGGGCAAGGAATCCCATGCCTGCTACTTCGCCGTTGGAGGTCGTGTTTGCGCTCGTCACGGAGAATACGAATCCTCCTATGCCTGCAAGGGCTCCTGAGATCATAGTGCCTGCATATCTCATCTTGTAAACGTTGATACCGAGGGACGCTGCAGCCTGGGGATTTTCGCCGCAGGCGCGGAGTCTAAGACCGAATCTGGTCTTGTAAAGGATGACCGAGAGTATCACGAATACCAGTATGCAGAAGTAGGTCGTCAGGTAAGCCTTGTTGATGAAGGTCTCTACAAAGAAGCTTTCAGACTCTATCCCGAGGTTTGCCTTCTTTATCATGAAGAAGGTAGCAGAGCCTCCGTTGAGAAGTCCCAGAGCGTTCTGGTGAGCTATGATCCTGACCAGGAAGAGAACAAGAGCCGGAGCCAGCATGTTCATTGCCGTACCTACTATGGTCTGGTTTGCCGAGAAATTGATGGCGGCAAGGGCAAGGAGCAGCGAGAATACAGCTCCTGACAAAGCCACGAATAGAAGAGCAAGGAGCAGATATCCCTGCAGAGCCTGCCAGTTGTTTGCAGCTCTTGCCGTTTCGAAAAGTCCGCGCTTTTGGAGCAGGCGGCAGAACACTACGCCCATGAATGCTCCGAAGATCATCGTACCTTCAAGAGCCAGGTTTATGATACCGCTCCTCTCGGCGAAGACGCCTGCAAGAGCTACGATCATGAGCGGGATGGCGAACATCAATGTTTGTCTTATAAGGAATGACATCTCTTAAGCCTCCTTTCCTGCCGCTTCGGCGGGCTGCGCATCAGCAGCCTTTTCCGGAGCCTTCAGCTCTCCGCCGTCTCTTTTATCGTACTTCTTTTCCTTTTTCCTGTTGAGAAGCATCTTGATGATGAGAGAGAACGCAGAGATGTATACGATGACCGCGATGATGACGTCGGTTATATATTCGTTGAAGGGAGTCATATAGGTAAGCTGCGTGCCTCATACTGTGAGCATGGACATGAAGCTTCCAGAGAAGATGACTCCTATGGGGTTGTTCACTGCAAGGAGCGCAACTGCTATGCCGGTGAATCCTGCTGCGGGAAGGCTCTGGTAGGTGGACCAGAAGAATTCCGTGTTTCCTGCAAGGTAGTAAAGGGCGCCGGCTGCGGAAGACAGAGCTCCTGCTATGGCCATGGACAATACTATGTTCCTCTTGTCCGCTATGCCCGCATACTTTGCAGCGTGCCTGTTTGAACCGCAGGCTTTGAGCTGATACCCAAAGGTCGTCTTTGACATCACGACCCACATGATGATGCAGAAGACCACAGCTATGATGAAGCCTCCGTTTACCTGAGAGCCAGGGAACAGCTTGTCAAGTCCCAGCTTTGCGGTAGCTACGTTGTTGAAGCTCGTCTTGTATATATAGGCAGTCTTGGTACCTTCGGTGGTGTTCTTAAGATTGCTCTCGTCGAAGATCCAGGTGACCACGTTTGCCGCTATCCAGTTGCACATGATACAGGCTATGACCTCGTTCATGTTGAGGAAAGCTTTTAAAGCTCCTGGGATAGCTCCCCACAGGGCTCCTGCTGCCATTGCGGCAACGAATGCTATGAGCCAGATCAAAACCGGAGGGACCTTGTCGGAGGGGATGGTAAGAGCCAGGTAAAGGCTCACGCAGGTACCCATGAGGTACTGTCCCGGCGCTCCTATATTGAAGAGTCCCGTCTGGTTGGCTATGGCGACCGAAAGACCGGTGAGGATTATGGGCGTGGCTCTGAAGAGCATGTTCCCTATATTGACCGCATTGAAGCCGAAAGTAAGAGCTCCCGATGCGTTCCTTCCCGTGTTGAAAAGTCCGAAGAGTATGAGCTTTATTCCGTCGCTCGTGCCCTTCGGGGTGATATCGGGAGTTACGGTTCCCACTACCCATACCACCACGGCTCCTATGATGAGGCCGATGACTATGGATATAAGGGAGGCAAGAAGAGTTTTGGAACTCTGTTTTTCCTGCTTCAAAAGGCCGTTCTTATCTGTCTTAGGCATTTTCGCTCCCTCCTTCCTTTACTTCTTTAGCGGCATTCAATTCCGCTTCTTCCACCTTTTCCATCTCTTCCTCGTTCATGCGCTTTGCGCCTGACATGTAGAGACCAAGCTCCTGGGCCGTGACGTCCTTTGAGAGGAATTCTCCCACTATCTCGCCCTCGTACATGACGAGTATCCTGTCGGAAAGGCTCAGAACTTCATCCAGCTCTAAGGATACGAGGAGTATGGCTTTGCCTTCGTCTCTTTCCTGAACAAGCTGGGAGTGTATGAATTCGATGGCGCCGACGTCGAGGCCTCTTGTTGGCTGGACGGCGACGACGAGATCTTTGTTCCTGTCGAGTTCTCTTGCTATGATGGCTTTTTGCTGGTTGCCGCCCGACATGGATCTTGCCTGGGTGATGGGGCCCTGGCCTGAACGCACGTCGTAGGTCTCAATGAGCCTTTCAGCATACTTCCTGACCTCTGCCCTGTCTATGAATCCGCCTTTTTGGAAAGGGGTCTCTCTGAAGCGCTGAAGGACCATGTTCTCCTCGAGGGTGAAGTCGAGGATGAGTCCGTGCTTATGCCTGTCTTCAGGTATGTGGCTCATGTTCTTGCCGCGCTTCTTGATGCTGTAGCCGGAGATGTCTTCGCCGCAGAGTATTATCTTTCCGCTGGACTTTGAAAGACCGGAAAGACCGTGGATGAATTCGGTCTGTCCGTTGCCGTCTATACCGGCTATACAGAGGATCTCCCCCCTTCTTACGTCAAGGCTTACGTTCTTGACCGCATTTCCTTTATGCACTTCCGATGGCACCGAGAAGTTTTCAAGCTTCAGCACGGCTTCGCCGGGCTTTGCTTCGTCTTTGACGACCTGGAGCTGTACGGGGCGGCCTACCATCATGTTGGAAAGCTCCTGTTTGTTGGTGTCTTTAGTATTGACGGTACCTATGTATTTGCCCTTGCGAAGGACCGTTACCCTGTCGGCCACCGCCATTATCTCATTCAATTTATGTGATATGAACAGGATGCTCTTGCCTTCTGCAGCGAGATTTTTCATGATCGCCATGAGCTCGTCTATCTCCTGGGGAGTAAGGACTGCCGTAGGTTCGTCGAAGATGAGTATCTCGTTGTCTCTGTAGAGCATCTTGAGTATTTCCGTTCTCTGCTGCATTCCTACGGTGATATTCTCGACCTTGGCATCAAGATCTACGTAGAGACCGTATTTCTCAGAAAGTTCCTGGACTTTCTTTCTCGCAGCCTTTTTCTGGAGGAAGCCCATCTTGGTATCCTCGGCTCCGAGAATGATATTATCAAGAACAGTAAAAACGTCGACTAATTTGAAATGCTGATGGACCATGCCTATATGCAGCGCCGTAGCGTCGTTGGGGCTGTCGATCCTGACAACTTCGCCGTTCTTTTTGATGACGCCTTCTTCAGGCTGGTAGAGACCGAAAAGAACGGACATGAGAGTCGACTTTCCGGCTCCGTTTTCCCCGAGGAGCGCGTGGATCTCGCCCTTCTTTAGCTGGAGGGTGATGTCGTCGTTGGCCACTATACCGGGGAATACTTTCGTAATGTGGAGCATCTCAATGACATATTCGTTTTCTGCCATATTTAATTCTCCTTCCTTTCGTTTTTTGAAAAAAAGAAGGGCCCAAAGGACCCTTCTTTTCCATGATCAAATACTACTGATAGTTTACAGTTACGTTGCTGAAGTTGACTGTAGAAATAGCGTCTCCTGCAAGCTGAGCATTGTCGACAACGACTGTGCCGTCAACGATCTTTCCGAGAAGTGCTTCATACTCTGCAACTGACCAGTTGTTGAGCATCCATGTAGCTGTGGGGAGTCCTACGGAACCGTCTGCTGCGCCGAGGGAGATACCCGTGTTGGCGATCTCAGAGAACTTTCCGTCATAGAACTTCTGGAGTGCCCACTGTGTTGCTGCATTGAGTCCCTTGAGAGCTGATGTGATAACAACTCCCGGATACTGACCGCTCTGGTCTACGTCAACGCCTACACCCTTGCCGCCGTTTTCTTCAGCTCTTGATATGGTCCTCATCTCCCCGTCTCCGCTTTGGCCCGCACCGTCATGCAGTGAGGTTCTGCCCTAAATGTCCCCCCATGCAGGGAGTGCCGTACGGATTTCGCACGGATCGCCAGAGACGGGATGACGGAAGGCGGCGGCAAGCGCGTGAAGACAATGCCCCTTCATTCCCTCCACGGCAAAGGCGCCGTAGAGGCGGTCATTCACGATGTGCATGCCGGCGAGCGCCAACTG
>CAZTHD010000134.1:0-4794 GCA_964613315.1 uncultured Oscillospiraceae bacterium
GGCACCTCCTGATTGACTTCGTCGAGCTTTGCTCTGTATTTCCGTCGACAAGGACTCTAACGCTGTCTCCCGGAAGCTTGAGCATCTGCTTTACTTTAGCAACGGTGCCTGTCTGATATATATCCTTCGCTGTAGGAAGGTCTGTATTGATATCCTTCTGGGCAGTCAGGAAGACGGTCTGGTTCATCATCATGGCTCTTTCCAGGGCTACGATGGATTTTTCCCTCCCCAGATCGAAATGAACTACCATATTGGGATATACAGTAACACCCCTCAAGGGGATCATGGGCATAAGTTCGCTCATACGGCAATCTTACCTCTTTCAATATCCTCTTTGGTTACAACTACTTTCTTTACGTCCTTCTTTGAAGGAACTTCGTACATGACGTCGGTCATGACTTCTTCTATTATGGATCTTAAACCTCTTGCACCTATCTTTTTGGCAGCAGCCTTTTCAGCTATGGCTTTTACAGCGTCCGGCTCTACTTCAAGCTCTACTCCGTCGTAGGCCAGAAGCTTCTTGTACTGCTTAAGGAGCGCGTTCTTAGGCTCTGATATTATCCTCATGAGAGCTTCTATGCTCAGCTCATCGAGGGTGGCAATGATGGGGACTCTTCCGATGAATTCAGGAATGAGACCGTAATGAAGAAGGTCCTCTCCCTGCACCTGCTCTAATACGTGAGGATCGTCCTTTTTTACGGATACGATCTCTGAGTTGAATCCTATGGTCTTTTCGCCAAGGCGTCTTTGTATGATCTTGTCGAGTCCGTCGAAGGCGCCGCCGCAGATAAAGAGCACGTTGGTCGTATCGAACTTTATGAACTCCTGCATGGGATGCTTGCGTCCGCCCTGCGGAGGAACGTTGGCTTCGGTGCCTTCCAATATCTTGAGGAGAGCCTGCTGTACGCCTTCGCCCGATACGTCCCTCGTTATGGAAGGATTATCAGTCTTTCTTGCAAGCTTATCTATCTCATCTACGTAGACTATACCTCTTTGGGCTTTTTCTATATCCCAGTCGGCAGCCTGTATAAGTTTAAGAAGAATGTTCTCAACGTCCTCGCCCACGTAGCCGGCTTCTGTTAAAGCCGTAGCATCCGCAATAGCGAATGGAACGTCGAGGAGCTTTGCAAGGGTCTGGGCAAGCAAAGTCTTTCCCGATCCTGTGGGTCCTATCATTATTATATTAGATTTTTGGACTTCAACGTCCTTGAGCGCGCCGTCTGCGTCCTCAAGCTTTTTATCCGTAAGTCCTTTTACTCTCTTGTAGTGGTTGTATACGGCCACTGCGAGTATCTTCTTCGCTCTGTCCTGATCTATGACGTAGTCATTGAGGGCAGCGTGAATCTCGGAAGGGGTCGGAAGAGGCCCGCTGAAATCTACGCTTGCCTCTTCTTTTATCTTTCCGAATTCTTCATCCAGAATATCCTGGCACATTGCTACACATTCGTCGCAGATGTATACGCCGGGGCCTGCTATGAGGCGCTTTACCATACTCTGGGGCTTATTGCAAAAATTGCACACCAATTCCTTGGAACTATCGTATCTAGGCATTTATCTCTTTTCTACCACCTTGTCTGCCAATCCGTATGCTACGGCTTCTTCGGCATCCAAATAATTATCCCTGTCTGTATCTGCTTCTATCTTTTCCAGAGGCTGGCCTGTATTTGCGGCCAGTATCCTGTTCATTTTTCCTCTTATCTTGAGTATGTGCTCTGCTGCGATCTTGATATCTTCTGCCTGACCCTGGGCTCCGCCTAAAGGCTGATGGATCATGACCTCTGCGTTGGGAAGGACATATCTCTTTCCCTTTGTTCCCGCACTAAGGAGGAATGCGGCCATGGAAGCTGCCATTCCTACGCAGATAGTGGATACGTCAGGCCTTATATACTGCATGGTGTCATATATAGCCATGCCGGCGGTTATGACTCCGCCCGGGCTGTTTATATAAAGGTTGATATCTTTGTCCGGATCTTCTGATTCCAGGAATAAAAGTTGAGCTACCACAAGACTTGCAGTGGCGTCGTTTATCTCATCGTCTATGAAGATGATCCTGTCTTTAAGAAGTCTGGAATAGATGTCGTAGGAGCGTTCTCCTCTTGAGGTCTGCTCTACGACTACAGGTACCAAATTACTCATTATTCTTCTGCCTTTTCTTCTTTTACCTTGGGCTCTACGATCTTTGCATTCTCGTAGATAAAATCAACTGTTTTTCTGTATACTATGTCTTCCTTCAGATACCCTTCGCTCGCTGCGAGAGATTCTTTGACCTTGTCAAGCTCCGTCTTGTACATATCGGCGTAGGTCTGATATTCTTTTTCGAGATCTTCTGCAGTTGCTTCGATGTTTTCTTTTGCCGCTACAGCCTGGATGAGAAGAGTGGATTTGACTCTTGCTTCTGCGTCAGGTCTGAAATTCTCGTTAAGTGTCTGGTCTGCTGACTCAAGATATTTTCTGACTGCATCTGCGGATACTCCCTGATTCACGAGTCTTTGGAGATAATCGTTCTTCATCTGACCGATCTCGTCCTGGATCATGACTTCCGGGATATCTATATCGTTAGCGTCGCAAAGTGCGAGGACAGCCTTGTTCTTTCCGTCATAGGCGTTCTTGTCGTCGGTCTGCTTCTGGAGTTTTTCCTTGACGTCTTTTCTGAGTTCTTCGAGAGTATCGAATTCAGACACGTCCTTTGCGAATTCGTCATCGAGTTCGGGGAACTCTTCGAACTGAACTTCGTGTACCTTGCACTTGAACACGGCTTCTTTTCCCGCAAGCTGTGCTGCCTGATAATCTTCCGGGAAAGTGACTGTTACGTCTCTGTCTTCACCTGCTTTGATACCGACGAGCTGTTCTTCAAATCCGGGGATGAAGGTGCCGGAGCCGAGTTTGAGAGAGAATTTCTCTGCTGTGCCGCCTTCGAACTGGTCATCGCCTACGAATCCTGCGTAATCGAGGACTACGGTGTCGCCGAGCTCTGCAGCTCTGTCTACGCTCACGAGCCTTGCATTTCTGGATCTTAAATTGTCTATCTCGATATCTACGTCCTCGTCGTCTATGACCTGGGGCTTGAATTCGACTTCGAGTCCCTTGTATGCCTTGAGTTCTACTTCAGGGGATACTGTAACGTCGATGGTCACTGTGAATCCCTTGCCCTTTTCGAGCTTCTCATCACCAAAGCTTAAGGACGGTCTGTCGACAGGATCGAGCTTGAGCTCGTCTATCGCCTTAGGATAAGCTTCTTCTACCATATTGTTGATAGCTGTTTCAAAGAATACGGATTCGCCGTATCTTCTTTCTATGATGCTGCGCGGAGCTTTTCCTTTTCTGAATCCGTCAACGGTTATCTTGCCTCTCTCCTCTAGGTATGCCTTCTGAAGAGCTGCTTCAAATTCTTCCGCTGTGAACTCGAGGGTAAACTTTGCGTTTTTTCCTTCTCTGCCTTTAAATTCTGTTTTCATCTATTATTCCTCCTTAATTACCCCGTAATGGGGCAAGTTAAGATTATATCACAAGACAGACACTCATGCAAAGAAATAAAGTGCTTGCAAAGAAGAATTATCCATGATAGTATCTTTTCGCTTTACGCATTATGGAACAGGAAACTAAATATACAATCAAAGACGATAAAACAGCAGATCTGATCTGGGAAGAAGTCCTTTCGGGAATTTACGGAGACGCAATAAATCCTGAAACAGTATTAATGGAAGGAGCATATTACGATACTCCAAGCAGAGTGCTGAAAAACAACAACGTCGCTCTTCGTGTACGCTGCGAAGGAGCGATCTGTTTTGCCACGCTCAAATGGGGCGGAAGCAAGGTAGTCCAAGGCCTTCACGAGCATCAGGAAGTCAACGTGCCCATAGATACGGACAGCTGCCTCATAGCTCCATCCGTGGATATTTTCGAAGAAAGCATAGACGGACAGAAAATGAGCGATCTGGTGGGAGACGAAGAACTGGAATTGCTTTTCGTGACCCAGGTAACGAGAAGAAGAGCAAAGCTCCATTACCGCAGCAGCATAGTGGAACTTGCCATAGACCAGGGCAAAGTATCCGCAAAGGGCAAAGAAGCGCTGATCTCAGAAATGGAGATAGAACTCTATTCAGGAGAACTTGGAGACGTTCTCAATCTCACTCAGGACATCGCAGACAAATACGGTCTTGAAGCAGAGAACAGATCTAAATATGCAAGAGCCATAGCTCTTTTAGAAGAAGAAAAACACGATATCGAAAAAGAGTGGGAATCATGATCCGGCAACACCGGATCTTTTTTTTAAAAAGAGCGGCTGCCTTAAAAGCAGCCGCTCTTTGATTTAGTGATACTTATTACAGACTACTCAGCCATCTTCTTGTATCCGGCAAGTCTCTTCTTTGCATCAGCTTCTGTCATAGACAGGAGTTCTTCTGCAGTTTCGGGGAATTCCTTTACAAGGCTGGAGTAACGCACCTGGTTCATGATGTACTCTCTGAAGTTTCCTGTCGGATCCTTGGAGTCGAGAGTGAACGGGTTGCCGCCCTCTTGTGCTGCGAGAGGATTGTATCTGTAGAGCTGCCAATATCCGCATCCTACGGCGTCCTTCTCGTTGGTCTGTGTTCTAGTCATGCCGCCCTTGATACCGTGGTTGATGCAGGGTGCATAGCAAATGATCAGAGACGGTCCGTGATAGCTTTCAGCTTCCTTCACAGCCTTGAGAAACTGGTTCTTGTCAGCTCCCATTGCGCACTGAGCTACGTATACGTATCCGTAGCTTGCCGCTATCATACCGAGGTCCTTCTTCTTGATCTTCTTTCCGGATGC
>CAZTHD010000135.1:0-4788 GCA_964613315.1 uncultured Oscillospiraceae bacterium
GCATTATTCATCGGCGGAACAGGAACTATAAGCAGCGCAATAGTATAGAAGTGATGAGCTTGACAGGTATCTTGAGCATAACTTCTGCGAAGCTTATAAAGACTATTACCATCATACAGGCGCTCAAAGCGAAGATATTAAGTCCTCTGTCCCAATTGCCTCCAACGATATATTTTATGACGGAGCCCTCCTTAAAGAAGGTATTCACTCCAAGGACTGCGATCATGATATATACTGCCATGATGCCGCATACGAAGCTGAGCATCATTATGAGTTTCTGCTCAGGAGCTTTTTCGCTCCATTTGATATATCTGTTATCCCATCTTGCAGCAGCATCCATAGTTGCGGCGCTGTGGCCTGACGGCAGTATAACGTTGAAAATAGTGGATTCAAAGCCCTTCTCTTCCTGGCTTTCACTCATAGTCGCGTAGAGCATCTCTTCCTCTTCGGACGTAAAGGTGACCGTTCCCAGCAAGACCAAGATCAGGATAAGACTTGTGACAGCTGTCACGACGGAGACAGGTGTACGTGCGGAGAACATCTCACTCTTTGGAATTGCAGTCGCAACGAAATAGCCGTCATTGTAACGGAAATACTGGAAATACGTGATCCCGTTAACATGGTTGAAACCGTAGTAATCGGCTCCGGTAAATGCAATTGCAGGCAGACCTATATCCTTTGCTTTCATTCCTATTCTTGCCTCATAAGGTGAATAGAGACAAAGGTGATCTTCAGTGTTATCGAAGAGAACTATGAATCCTCCGCTGAGCGCATCTGTCGAAAAAATGTAATCCACGTCCGTCGATGAAAGAATCTTATCAGTAAGATCTCCCCTAAGTCCGATCTGAAGCATGGCTCTGTGGGCTGTTGCCTTTGAGCTTCCGCTGTTTTTAAGGCTCTCGTATGCATATTTGGAAATATATACTGTTTCCCCATTATCGCCCAGCATCGTGTAATACTTGAAAGCAACTCCGATATACTGGCTGTGCTCACCAACGTCGCTGATCATGGATTCCTGAACAAGGACGTCCTTTTTGCCGTCCAGTATCTGCAGAAAGTCGTAAGACTGATCTTTTGGATCATGACTTACTGTAAAATACCAGTTGGGAGTACTTGTCGCGATGGTGTGACCGTCTTCATCAAATATGTATACTGATTCGAGGTCATTGTTTTCACAAAGTTCCTGAAGTCTTGCATTTGATGCAACTGATTTCAGTTCATTGCCCTCGTCATCGGTGATATAGTGCTTTATCCCCTGCTCATCATAGTAAGAATACAGTCTGTCAGATTCTTCATTGAGTACTTCAGGATCCTCTTCAATGAGGTAAGCTATAAGTTTAGCCTTGGCAAGGAATCTGTTGTCGTAGTATTGCTTTATGGATTCACGGTTCACAAGACTTTCCTGATAACGGTTGGAAACCTCGTCAAGAGCAACAACAGAATCGTCCACACTTTCAGATATTTCCAGAAGAGTCTGGTTATAGTAAGACATACCGAAAATCACAAGGACTCCCGTCATCATAAGCGGGAATACTTTTTTGAATATCGATATATCGAATATGAAAGTCTTTCCTTTCTTCGTCCTGAAATACTTTTTCTCTGTCTCGACCTGTTGGCGCACAAAATCATTTCGAACGATAACAGCATAAACCAGGCAAAGGATCATCACCATGATAAAGCTGGTTTCAGCCCAGAAAACGACGTACTTGTCATCAGAATAAATGTTATCGGTATCGGCTACTGCGCAGATCACGGTGCTGGATCTGAAAGTTTTAGAGGTGCAATAATACTTTATTCCGTTTATGATCTCTACGCCGGAATAACCGTCTTTCAGCGCTGCTTCGGAAAGTCCTGCATCCAGCGCGTTTTGTCCTGTCAATACCTCTTTCTCATTTTCATAGTAAAGAAAAGTAGAGTCATTTTTGTTTACTGCAAATAGGAAACCGTCATTACCTACAGCAGTTCTTTTCAGCACTACAGACACGTCAGAAAGAGCATTGATCTGCATATCAAGATCCGATGCATCCGCGCCGAGGACCATGACGTATGGTACTCCGCCATAATTATAAATGATCGAATAGAAATAGTAATCTCCGTAAGCGTTGTTCTCCTTTACGGGGACTACTCTGTTGTATCTTTGACGGGTACCTTCCGAAAGTCTGAAGAGATTTGAAGAACTGATAAGATCCAAGTCGACAAGATTCTGTCCGTAGAGTTCCTCTATCGGTGAAATAGCCACTTTCCCATCTCTTGACATGAAAAAAAGATAATCTACGCCTGATCGTTCTACGATATCTGCGAAAACTTCAGACCGTTCCTTGTTGTCCACATCAGAAAGAAAATTGAAAAGTCCGCTGTTGAACAGTTCTTTCAGGTCATCGAGCATATCCTGGTTTCCGTCATGAAAAATAGTGGACAGGTCATCGGCATCAACTGAATTGCGCTGCAGTATCGAGATAGCGTCTGTAAGTGACTGTTCGTTATTTTTTCTTTGTTTGAGAAGCGCTGCCTGATGCTGCATTCTTGTCAAAAATGCCAGGATCAATATTGCTCCTATCAAAACAAGGACACCATTGAATATCACTTTACCAAAAAAGTATTTATTCGCTTTTTTTCTTATATTAACATCTACAGGCATTTATTATCCTCCGATCAATGGTCGTAACGTATAAACACTTAATTATACACTATTATTTGCCATTCAAAAAGGAGCCGATCAGCTCCTTTTTGTGAAAAAAGTGTAAAATCATGCAAAATATTTCACTAATATTTATATTGTTTTATTTTTTTAAATATCGTGATGACACCGGAAACTCGAAATACATATCAGGATAGGGTTCGTCTGTCAGTGAAAAATGCCACCACTCACAATCTAGAGATTTGAATCCGTTTCTGATCATCACCTTCTGAAGTATCATCCTGTTTTCATACTGTTCATCGGTGACGCTCCGGCAATCGGGATGAGAAACTTCACTAAAGAGATCGAAAGGGCTGCCCATATCCAGTTCTTTTCCGGTCTTCATATCGAGAAGCGTAAGGTCTACTGCACTTCCCCTGCTGTGACTGGACTGTTTTGCTATATATCCCTTTATGAAAAGATCCTGTTTATCGAGTTCCGGATAAAAGTATGGTTTCATACGTATATCCTGATCCTCTATCCCCCACAGGACGAAATGTTTGACGGCAGATACCGGCCTGTAAGCATCGAATATCTTGAGCCTGTAGCTTTGCACCATCATCTCGTTGCTTACAGATTTGAGAGCCCTTGCAGCTTCGACGGTAAGGAGCGCACAGGGTTCTTCGTATCCGTCTATTCTGTCACCTATGAAGTTGTACGTGGAATAGTATCTGATCTCCTGCACTATTGCCGGAATGAAGTCAGACAGCAGTACGAAACCGGATGGATCCATCGTAAGTGATTGTTTGTGATCTGGGGACATAATATGATCTCCTCTTTAATTGGGCAATTTGATAATAGCGGAACTAAAGAAGAATATCAAGTGGGGAGGGTCCGAATCCCTTTTTTATTGCCGCCAATAAAAAACGAGCTTTTAGCCCGTTCTTATTGGCGGAGAAGGAGGGATTCGAACCCTCGGGGCATTGCTGCCTAACGGTTTTCGAGACCGCCCCGTTATGACCGCTTCGATACTTCTCCGTATAAATGCTCTTTCGAGCATTATTTGCTTAATAATTTTGATCCTTTCGGAACTACCAGTTTGATCGCTTTCGGAATCACCTTGAAATGCGTTTCGACAAAGTCTTCTGTTTCCCCGTCCACGCACATCTTTACAGCTTCATGGGGTATGAGCCTGAATTCGGGAAGCTGCATATATGTGATGACTTCTTCCGCATCCTTGTCTTTAAGATGAGAACCCACACGGTATTTCGCAAGCATCTTCATGAGCTTTGCGCCTTTGATGGGCCTTAAAATAAGGATATCCATGAGTCCGTCGTTGATCTTGGCTTTTGGAAGAGGTTTGAATCCTCCACCGCAGTATACACCGTTTCCAACGCATGCAAGAAGGACTTTTTCTCTGCGGTGTACACCTTCGCCATCGACGTATTCCAAATCATAATAGTGAGCCTTGGGAAGAATATGAAGAGCCGCCTTTACGTAGGACATTGCTCCTTTTGCCTTGTTCTGTGCCCTGAGCTTTGTAGCGTAGATATTGATATCACAGTCGGTCCCTACGTTCAGCATGTTCATGCAGTAGGAATCGTTGTATTTTATCACGTCCACATACTCGATGGTTCCATCAACGAAATTTTGAACGTCGAAAAAACTCTCTTTATTTGAAAAGTTTCTGGCAAAATCGTTACCTGAACCGCACGGAATGATGGCAAGTTCTGCATTTCCGTATTCGGCCATGCCGTTGAGAACGTCACATATGGTTCCGTCTCCTCCTACGGCATAGAAGCGAACAGGATATCCTGCCGATGCTCTTGCTCTTACGTAAGTACCGATCTCAGCCTTGTTTAAAGACCTGTGGATCTCAAAATCGTCACCGTGTTCTTTTATGAATTTGATGACTTCAGGCAGTACGTTCTTTTCAGATTCGCCTGTGCCTGCTGCGGGGTTGATTATAAATATGTGTTTCATAACTTGTGTATTATACGATTTTAAGTGGTCTCGCGTCAAGTTTATCAAGAGAAACGTCTTTATATATTATTCCTCCGACCTTCCCTTCCACAGCTTCTTCCCTGTGTTTACCGTGAAGATGACCGTAAAGGACGATGTCAACATCGTAACTTTGAAGCAGCTCTGTGATCACCGTACCCGTGTGCTGG
>CAZTHD010000136.1:0-4769 GCA_964613315.1 uncultured Oscillospiraceae bacterium
ACCCCGGAGGTAACAGAAATGACATATCATCAAATATCGCAGGATGAAGCTATGGAAATGATGGATCAAAACGATGGCCACATCATTGTCGATGTCAGAAGGGAAGACGAATATTTTGAAGGACATATTCCAGGTGCAGTATTAATTCCAAATGAATCAATAGATACTTATATGCCGGCGGAACTTCCTGACCTTGATCAGATTATTCTCATTTACTGTCGCTCAGGAAACAGATCCAAGCAAGCAGCTGAAAAATTAGCTAAAATGGGCTATACCAATATCTATGAATTCGGCGGCATCAATACTTGGCAGGGTGATATAGAAACAGGAGATCCCATATATCCGTCTTATCCGAGCGAATGTGTTCTTTCCATAAGAGTAAACAATCAATTCCTTTATGCCAATTTTGCGGACAACTCTGCTGCAAAAGCTCTTCAGGAAAAACTTGATAAAGGAGAAATAGAACTCAAGCTTCGCGAATACGGCGGCTTTGAAAAGGTTGGATCTCTTCCTTGGTCTTTGGAAAGAAGCGACGAGCAGATGACAACAAGGCCGGGATACTTGGTTCTCTACCAGGGAAACGAGCTGTGCATACACTACGGCTCTAACAGCTGGAGTTATACCTTGCTTGCATATATACCCAGTGCAACAGAGGAAGGACTAAAGAATGTCTTGGGATCAGGCGATGTAAAAGTTACGCTTTCTCTCGATTGGCTCGATTACTAAAAAACAGAGGACCGGATGACCGGTCCTCTTTTAGTATGCTCTATTTTGGATTTTATCTATTTTCATCAATTACTGCTTTTATATATTCGAGGGCTTTCTCTTTTGTGAGCATACAATAATCCCTTTCGTATACAAGCTCCCAATCGCTACTGTTTTCTTCTGATTTTCTCGCAACAAAGGTTTCTCCGGCATAGGTTATCCTAAAGAAGGTTTTTGTTTCCTGATCATAGCAAAATGCTTCTGCATCCTTGAATTCTGTCCAAGTATATTCCATAATGCTCTTTCTCTGCCATTCAGCCATATTGGGAGATATCCAGCTATAGTCAGAATGATCTTCATCTTCCCATTTCCTCGTGTGCTCATATACCCATATTTTTGCCCCTTTATATTCGAGCTCTTCCAAATTGGTAATATTGCCCGGCTCAAGATTCGGAGCCATCTTTTCCATATCGAAGGGGAAATATGGCATCCAATTGCCCTCAGCTTTTCCAAATATCAGTTCAAGCTTTTCTCCTTTATCCATATACGAAGTAGATCCATCACCCTTGATTTCTACTTTTTCATTATTGGGATAACCAATTGCAAAATAACGATAAGCGTTTTGCTCATCTTGGGTCACGTCATCCCCTTTTCTTTTTACAGCCATTGGATTCAATTTGTATCCATCATAATTGTCAGGAACTCTTATCTCCTGATCAAGATAGGCATCATAATCTTCTCCAAACATGCTGTGGTGACGGCGATCGCCCTCTCCGCTGCTTATGAAAGTCCATACCCCCATAACAAGCGCCGCTGCCATCAAAACCACGGCAACTATGAACAATACTTTAGAGCGTTTATTATTTGCTGCAGATCGCTCGCCGTTTTCTCTGTCATCTTCAAAAAGGCCGGACCATACAAAAAAGAGCCACCAGAGAAGAAGGGATCCTATCGATTCAAAAACGGCTCTGAAGGCAACGCTTCTTACCGCAGACAGTGCCAAACTAGCTACATAACAAAAGAATCCTATGATTCCAACAGTCCACCTAAACCATGGCGCATCAATAACACCGCTTTCTTCCCTTGAACCTTTTTGTTTTATTGCCGCCTTCAATACCAGAATCGTTATTGTTAAATTAAGGGCCCAGGCCAAGTAGTTGGCTGCCTTCCAAATGCTTTCCGGTATATATGCGTAGAAAAAGCGGGGTATGAAAGCTACTGCATACCAAATGACAACAAGCAGATAAACAAGCCAAAATGCATTTCGTCCGCGTTTCTGTTCCTTTGAGATTTTAATGACCATTTTTCTGTCTCCTTTCAACAAATCGTCCAGAGAAACATCAAAAGTATCGCTCAGCAAAACAAGGGTCTCAAGGTCAGGATAGCTTTTTCCGTTTTCCCAGTTTGATATCGTCTGCCTAGTCACGCAGCAGATCTCTGCTAAAGCTTCCTGCGTGATACTATATTCTTTTCTTATTTCTGCGATCCTTTTACCCAGCTCCATATGAACTTCTCTTGCTTTCTTTTTGCTTAGCCATCTTAGTAATATTATATATACAAGTCTATCAAAACGCATTTACATTCAGAAATAAACAGAGCAAAGATTCTTTGCATCTTTGCTCTGTATCGGGTCTTTGTGTTGATATAACGTTTACATCTATACAAGGCTCATCTGATCTCCGTCGTCTTTCTTGCCGTTTTTAGCTTTTGGCTTTTCTTCTTTTGCCGCTTCTTCGTCGTCGCCATCGTCATCTCTTGGACCCTTGGCCATGGCCACGATCTCGGAGCCTTCTTCGACCTTCATGATCTTGACTCCCTGGGTGGTCCTGCCGAGCTTTGATACTTCGTTTGCTCTGATCCTTATGATGATGCCATCGGAGTTGATGAGGAAGACCTCATCGTCATCGGCGACTACCATGGCGCCTACCAGCTCTCCGGTCTTATCGAACTTGCTCTTGTCGTAGGTCAAAAGGCCTTTGCCGCCTCTTGCCTGGATCTTGTATTCCTTGACAGGAGTTCTCTTACCAAAGCCGTTCTTCGTGACTACGAGGAGCTCTTCCTTCTTTTCTGCTAGCTCCATGGATACGACTTCGTCGTTCTTTCCGAGGTCTATGGCATGTACGCCGCCGGCGTTTCTACCCATGGGCCTTACGTCTTCCTCAGAGAAGCTGATGCACTTGCCCTGCTTAGTCACTATTATGACCGTAGAAGTTCCGGTGGTCTCCTTGATGCCGACAAGCTCGTCGCCTTCCTTGAGCTTGATTGCTATGAGGCCTGTCTTTCTGTTGGTATTGTATTCTTCGACGGCAGTCTTTTTGATTATGCCGTTCTTCGTTACGGCGATGAGATACTTGCCCTTATCCTCTTCTCTGAAAGGCATAACTGAGGAGATCCTCTCGTGCTGCATCAGATTGAGGAAGTTGATGGCAGGTATGCCCTTTCCTGTCCTTGCGCCTTCCGGTATTTCGAAGCCTCTGATGGTGTAGGCCTTTCCTACGCTTGTAAAGAAGACTAAAGTATCGTGGGTAGAGCAGGAAACAAGATGCCTTACGAAGTCGTTCTCCCTCGTGGTCTGGCCCGTTATACCTCTGCCGCCACGCCTCTGGGTCTTGTAAGTGTCTGCAGATACTCTCTTGATATATCCGAGGTGGGATACAGTTACTATTATATCCTCTTCCTGGATGAGCTCTGCTTCGTCTACTTCCTCTTCGTCTGCTATGATCTCAGTCCTTCTGTCGTCGCCCCATTTCACTGCAACTTCCTTGAGTTCGTCCTTTACGACGCCCATGAGGAGGTGCTCGTTCTCAAGAAGGCTCTTGTAATATGCTATTCTTTTTTGGAGCTCTGCATACTCCGCTTCGATCTTTTCTCTTTCAAGACCCTGGAGCCTTCGAAGCTGCATCTCGAGGATCGCCTGGGCCTGTCTGTCGGAAAGGCCGAACTTCTTCATCAGCTGTTCTTTGGCATCGTCGTAGGCATTCCTTATGGTCTTGATGATCTCATCTATATTGTCGAGAGCTATTATATATCCCTCTAAGATGTGTGCCCTTGCCTCGGCCTTTGCAAGGTCGAACTTTGTCCTTCTCGTCAGAACTTCCTTCTGGTGCTTTATGTACTCTTCAAGTATCCTTTTGACTGAAAGGAGCTCCGGCTTTCCGTCAACGAGAGCTATCATTATGATGCTGACGTTGGACTCAAGCTCCGTATGCTTATAGAGCCTGTTGAGCATGACCCTTGGGTTGACGTCTTTTTTAAGGTCTATGACGACTCTGACTTCCCCCTTGGAGGACTCGTCTCTTATGTCCTTGATGCCCTCGAGCTTCTTTTCCTTTACAAGGTCCGCTATGTGGGCTATCATCTGGGCTTTGTTGACCTGGTAGGGTATCTCCGTGAAGATGATGGATACCTGTCCCTTTGCACCCTCTTCGATGTGCCCTTTGGCTCTTACCTTTACCTTGCCCTGACCTGTTCTGTAAGCTTCCTTTATGGCCGTCTTTCCGACTATGGTCGCGCCCGTGGGGAAGTCAGGTCCCTTGATGACCCTTGCAAGCTCCTCGTCGGTGGTTTCAGGATTGTCTATGAGGAGTATGGTGCCCTGTATGACTTCGCGGAGGTTGTGGGGAGGAATGGACGTCGCCATACCTACGGCAATACCGTTTGACCCGTTTACAAGAAGGTTTGGGAACCTTGCCGGAAGTACAACCGGCTCCTTTTCTTCACCGTCGTAGTTCGGTACGAAGTCTACGGTGTCCTTGTCGATGTCACGAAGCATCTCAAGGGCAAAGGGAGCCATCCTGGCTTCCGTATAACGGGCTGCCGCTGCTCCGTCTCCGTCCATTGAACCGAAGTTTCCATGCCCGTCTACAAGGGGGTACCTCATGTTCCATGGCTGTGCCAGCCTTACCATGGCGTCGTAGATGGATGCGTCGCCGTGGGGGTGGTACTTACCCATAACTTCTCCGGTGATCCTCGCAGACTTTTTGTGGGGCTTATCCGGGGTTATGCCAAGAGCGTCCATTCCGTAGAGTATCCTTCTGTGAACGGGTTTGAGACCGTCTCTCACG
>CAZTHD010000137.1:0-4728 GCA_964613315.1 uncultured Oscillospiraceae bacterium
GTGTCACTGGTTCAATTCCGGTTCTGGGCACCACAGAAAAATCGTCTTTTAGTTAAAGACGATTTTTTTGTAGTTGTTATTTCCTACTTCATCCTGTATTTAATATAGAACTCTGTATATAGAATCGTTTTTATGATATTATAATAACAATATATGAAAGGAATACTGCAACATGTCATTAGATAAAGTGGATTATGCAGAGCCCAGATGTGTCCTTGATAAAAGTATGTATCTTAACGAGCCTGTAGTTGAACCAATTCCCGTAATGAGAATACTCAGAAAATTAGATGAACTATTTGATAGAAATGATCTTTTAGGTGCAGAAAAACTTATGAAATATTGGGAAAATGAAGCACAAGCACTTAAAGATATGAGGGGCGAGTTTACTATAAAAAATGAGCTTTTAGGAATTTATCGCAAAGAAGGAAAAGAAGATAAAGCGTTATCTCTTGCATCTGAGGTTCTTGATCTTTGCGAACAATTAGGAAATTCAGACTCTCCAGATGGCGCTACAGCTTTTATCAATGTGGCAACAGTCTATAAAGCCTTTGGTAAAGCAGATATGGCTCTTCCAGTTTTTGAAAGGGCAAAAGATATATATGAAAAATATCTTCCCAAAAATGATGAGAGATTAGCTGGGTTATATAACAATATGGCTTTAGCAAAAACAGATTTAGAAGATTTTCACGATGCTGAAAAGATGTTTCTCAAAGCGCTGGACGTACTATCAAATGTAGAGGGAAGCGAACCGGAACAGGCTGTTACTTTTTTAAATATAGCTTCTTGTGAAGAAGCTGCAAAAGGACGCGATGGAGCATGGGATACTATTTCGAAATGTATAGATAGAGCATGGAAGCTTCTTGACAAACCAGGATTGGCGAAAGACGGTAATTATGCATTTGTGTGTGAAAAATGTGCCCCGGGATTTGAATATTTTGGATACCAGTTTTATGCTGGAACGTTGAAAATGAGGGCAGAAGAAATTTATAATAATAATCGAGATTGATAATATAATGCTTTTTTGCAGCTGCTGTAACGGCAGCTGCATTTGTATATGAGGAAAAGTAAAATGAAAGGCTTAGAGCTGTCAAGAAAATATTACGAGGAGTGTTTCAAAGAACTGCTTTTTACTGAGTTCGTTGATATATCAGAAAAAGTGGCTGTTGGTTTATGTGGTAGCGGATCTGAATGTTATGGTTTTGATGATGAAATCTCTACAGATCACGATTTTGAACCTGGATTTATCATTTTTATACCCAGTGAAGATGTGATAGACAGAAGAACTGCTTTTCTTTTGCAAAGATCTTATGACAAACTTCCAAAAGAATTCAATGGATACAAAAGAAGCCTAGTCAGTCCTGTGGGTGGAAGCAGACATGGGGTGATAAGAATTGCGGACTTCGTATATGATAAATTGGGTTCTTTTCCTTTTTCTACAGAACAATGGCTCAGCTTACCTTTAAATAATCTATCCGAAACCGTCAACGGAGAAATATGGTATGACGGATATGGCCATATGAATGCAATACGAAAGTATGTTTCAGAAATGCCAGAAGATATAAGGCTCAAGCGCATGGCAGGCCAGTTGATAGTTATGGCTCAAAGCGGTCAATATAATGTGGAAAGATGTATAAATCATGGGGAAATGGCAGCTTCTCAACTGGCCATTAATGAATTTGTAAATGCGACACTCAGTGTGATATTTTTACTCAATCATAAATATATGCCATATTATAAATGGAGTTTTAAAGCTATGAAGTCATTACCTGTTTTGTCTGATCTATATCAAGGTCTTGAATCTTTGTTATTACAAGGATGTGATGATAAAAACTTCAAATTATATACCATAGGGGAAATATGTCATGCAGTTCAGGATGAATTGAGAAAGCAGGATGTATCCGCCATGGAATGTGATGATATGGAAAAACATGCATATAATGTAAATGATCACATTAAGGATGCTAATATCAGATCTATGAACATTTTTTGTACTGTTTAAGTTTGAATCTTGATCTTTTTACAATTTTGGACAAAAAAATAGACGGTAGTATCTTTGAAGGCTATCGTCTGTTATATTGTCAAATGAATCTAAAAGGGCTTTTCGTGGAAGTTTCCAACGAGTCTCTGATTTTTATCTATTGAGATAAAAGCTTTTGGATCGATTTCAAGAATAGTGGAAATAAGACTGTTAGCTTCATACTCGCCAACTATGGTATATAGGACTGTTTTCTTTGTATTCGTATATCCGCCTATTGCATCAAAGAGTGTAACAGAATGATGATATTTTTCATACACAGCATGAGCTATCTCCTGTGCTTTATCAGATATAATTATGAAATTTGATCTCTTATATCTCGTGTCGAATGTATTGACAATCTGCGTGTTTACGAATTGAAAGATGATCGAATAAAGGGCAGATTCCCATGTAAAGAGAACCCCGGATACTATTAGCATAGCAACATTCACCGCGAAGATCTCATTCCATACGGATTTTTGTTTTTGTTTTGCAAAATAGATGGAAATAAAATCAGTGCCTCCGCAACATGCATTTCCTCTGAGAACTAAAGAACAGGCAGCTCCGCTAATGATTCCCCCAAACACAGATATTAGTAAGGGATCATGTGTTATTTCAAAAGACGGGATGATTTCAACCATCAAACTTACCACTCCAATGTATACTAAAGAAATCAGTGTGAAGCGTTTTGAAACATGTTTAAAAACTAAAATCGCTGCAGGGATGTTGAATAACAGATATAACACAGAATAATTAAGGGTAAAGTCGAAATATTTTGCGGCAACTCTAACTAAAATCAGTGATACACCTGAAAATCCTCCAGGTACAAGACTGCCAGAATTGACGAAAGTATTGATATTGGTCGCTGCAATTACGGCGCCTATCACTGCGAGACATAGGTCTCTGACAAGGTTTTGTTTCTTATCCATATATAGTCTAAAAAGTCCTTCTGTTCTATAATTCAATCACAGAATTATAGCTATTTTATTTCATACATACAATACCAAATAAATAAAAAATAGAGTCAAGCAAAAATACTTGACAGTTTATATCGTTTAATATAGAATATGCCAGGATTGATATTGAGTCAAGTGATTGTACTTGACAGTTCTAGTATATCAGATCAGAAATGTTATGTTACAAGAATCTCTCGAAATAAGTGTATTATTCGATTTCTATGGGCCATTGCTTACTGAAAGACAGCAGACCTTTGTGGATCTATACTTTAATGAGAACCTTTCATTAAGTGAAATTGCCAATGAATTTGGTGTAACGAAACAAGCTGTTTCAGATGGTATCAAGAAATCCGAAAAAGCTCTTCGCCGATATGAAGAAAAGTTAGGGCTAGTAGAACGCTGGAAAAATGAGATCGGAATTGTTAATCTGGGGATATAAATGGCTTTTGAAAGTTTGTCAGAAAAACTGAATAGTACTTTTAAAAAATTACGCGGTAAGGGAGTTTTGACTGAGAAGGATATAGACGAGGCTATGCGAGAGATCCGTCTTGCTCTTCTTGAAGCCGACGTAAACTATAAAGTAGTCAAAGAATTTGTTGCTGCAGTAAAAGAAAAAGCTCTGGGTGAAGAAGTTCTTAGAAGTCTTACACCCGGACAACAAGTGATCAAAATTGTCAATGACGAGATGATATCTCTTCTTGGCGGTGTCAGCGGCAAACTTAGTTATAGTTCCTCTGGGTTTACCACTATCATGTTAGTTGGTCTCCAGGGTACAGGTAAAACGACAACTGCAGGAAAACTTGCTGCTTATCTTTTAAAAGAAGGCAAGAAGCCTATGCTTGCAGCATGCGACGTTCAAAGACCTGCTGCTATAGATCAGCTTGAAATTGTAGGTGGACAGGTAGGTGTTCCTGTTTATACAGACAGAGAATGTAAAGACCCTGCTAAAATAGCTGTAGATGCAAAAAAAATCGCCGAAATAAAGGGATACAACATTCTCATAGTGGATACCGCCGGCCGTCTTCATGTAGATGAAGAACTCATGGAAGAGCTCAGGAGAGTAAAAAAGGAAGTTAAACCTTTCCAGATACTTCTTGTTGTTGACGCTATGACAGGGCAGGATGCTGTTACGTCTGCTTCAGCATTCAATGATGCAATGGGAGTCGATGGCATCATTATGACAAAGCTTGATGGCGATACGCGAGGCGGAGCTGCACTTTCTGTAAAATCCGTGACAGGAAAACCAATACTGTTTGCGGGAATGGGTGAGAAGCTTGAAGCACTTGAACCTTTTTATCCTGATCGTATGGCTAGCCGGATCCTGGGAATGGGAGACATGCTTTCTCTCATTGAGAAAGTATCTGCATCTGCCGACGAGGAGAAGGCGAAAGAGCTTGAGAAACGTTTATCGCAGAATAAATTCACTCTTGAAGATATGCTTGACCAAATGAGGCAACTCAAGAGTATGGGCGGTATAGGAAAATTATTAGAAATGCTTCCCGGGGGAGCAAGTGCAACAGATGAACAGCTTGACAAATCTGAAATAGAACTTTTGAGAACAGAAGCAATAATATGCTCGATGACAAAGAAGGAGAGAGAAGATCCAAGGATACTAGATGCCAGCAGAAGAAAGCGTATAGCTGCAGGCGCAGGAGTCACTGTTACACAAGTAAATCAACTTATTAAAAAATATGAGGATGCGAAAAAGATGATGAAGCAGATGAACAATATGAAAGGAAAACGTGGTTTGGGAAGACG
>CAZTHD010000138.1:0-4653 GCA_964613315.1 uncultured Oscillospiraceae bacterium
AGGATCGACGGACAAGTATCTTCTGACAGGCGAAGAATATGTAGAGCCGGGATACAGAGCCTTTGATGAAAACGATGGGGATATCACGGCATCCGTCACTATAGAAAGCGACCTCGATACGGCAGTACCGGGCGAGTACCATATAAGCTATATCGCATGCGACAAGGCCGGAAACGCCGCCAGAGAGAGAAGAAAAGTCACCGTAGTGGATGAGGGACCTCTTATGCAAGACAGGCTCTCTTTTGACCTTGATCCCTTCTACGACGACGTCATATGCAAGTATAACGAGTATACGGATGAAAGCGAACCGATGACGTCAACAGCATATTTTCAGAAAAAATATAAGGAAATACTGTTCTTCGGAGACTCTTTTATTGGCAACCTCGGCGACTACGGTGTCGTAAGTTATGAACAGCTCTGGTCGAGGGGGTCACTTGGAACTGACTCGGTGTATGATGCGCCTATCACGGTATATGGCTATTACGACGGATACAGCACTTTTTTCGATGCTATGGATGCTTACCATCCCGGGGTGGTCCTGGTGCTTCTTAACAGCGACAGGACACTTCATTGGACTCCGGAATACTTAAGCTCAAGCTGCGACAGCTTCTATAAAGACATAAAGGAAAGATATCCGGAGACGACTTTCATCATATGCTCGATCACTCCCGTAGACGCCTACTACAGCAGCGATGCCTGGCAGTGGCAGGAAGGCTTCGACCGAAATGACCGCATCAACAAGATGAACGCCCATATGTGCGAGCTTTGCAGGAAATACGGCTTTAAATTCATGAATGCAGCGGAGGATCTCAAAGACCCGGCAACAGGCTGCTGCAAAGACGAATATATAGGAGAGGACGGCATACATCTAAACTATGCCGGATATACGGCACTGGTCGAATACGTAAAGCATCATATGGACTTTTAAACTTTCGGAGTGGAAAGGACGGATCGAAAGGCAATGGCACAGATAGACGAACTCAAAGAGGTCATAAAAAGACTTAGAGCAAAGGACGGCTGCCCCTGGGACAGGGAACAGACTCATGCATCGCTAAAAGGCGATATACTGGAAGAAGCAGCCGAGCTCATCTGCGGGATAAACCTTTACGAAGAAACGAAGGATCCCGAGAGCATGATGGAGGAGCTCGGAGACCTTTTGATGCTCATAGTCATGGAGTCGGAGATAGCTTCGGAGGAAGGGCTCTTCGACTTTGAGGACGTGGCAAAAAGAGTCAAGGACAAGATGATCCACAGACATCCTCACGTGTTCGGAGACGTTAAAGCGGATACGGTAGGTGAAGTCCTTAAGAACTGGGAGAACATCAAGAAAGATGAAAAGAGCGGCAAGGAGTGGATGGACGACAACATCCCCCAGGCCTTCGACGAATCAATAGAGCTTTTAAAGAAAGCAAAAGAAAAGAAACTAAAGAAACTGAACAAAAAACAGGAAAGTAAATAGAGCAAGAGAAAAGCCGCGGTCAAAGGATCGCGGCTTTTGCTTTATATATAACTATGTTGTGCGGATGTATATTTATAACATCCTGTTCAGCGGCTATTCGATCACTGTTGTATAGATCGTGCTGCTGGTGATCTTCCAAATACGAAGGTTTTCATCACTTGTATCTGAAAGAATGAAATGATCTTCTGCCGTGAATGACAGATACGGGTAATCGCTGCTCGCTGCGTTTTCAAGACCGAGAACCGAAGCATTCAGGCTCGGTGTCCACGTGCAGTATTTAGCGCTCAGAGAAGGATATGCGCAAAGCCTGTCGTTGCGGCTTGCAAGATAGGTACCCGTGGCATTGTTCTTAAGGGTGATCCCGGAGCCGCTTGCTGCAGCAGTGAATACGTACTCACTGCCGACGTTGCTCAGAAGGTTTGCTGTAAGATCCAGTTCAGTATCAGACAAGAGATCGAAACCGACCGGTCCAAGGGCGTTGGCGGCATTTGATTTAGGAAGGCTCTTCAGTATATAGAGTCCGTTGTCATTCCCATATGTGATCACGAAATTTCCTGTCCATTCAGAAGGAGCAGAAGAGAGAAGCTCATAACCGTCTTCATTTTCAACTGTGCAGGAATACAGTGCGTTCAGAGTTATGTCTGCAGACGGAGTATAGCTACCTGAAAGAACGGATGAAGGCGCGGCTGTAACGTTGTTGTAAACGTCTTCTACCCATCCGAGGAAACTGTATCCTTCCGGAGCTTCTGCAACAGGAAGAGTGATGGAGTTTCCTTTATCTACAGTCTGGCTCTTTATCTCATTGACGCCGTCCGGCAGCGAGAAACTGACAGTGTATTTTACTTCAGGCGGTATCAGGCTTGAAGGACCCGTAGAATAAATATAGTTCTCGAAGTTTGACTTCCAAAGATATACTACGGAATTTGCCGATGCGTTGACAGCAAAATAACCGGAGTTCGAATATGACAGGTAAGGATATCTGCTGCTGGCGTTATTCTTGAGAGTAAAGCCCGCACCGTTATTGATCAATGTCCAGTTACAATAGGAAGCGTTCAGGCTTCCGTAGGCTCTGAGGCTGTCGCTGACGCTGGCCACATAGGTGCCGGTACTATTGTTTCTGATAGTGTAGTATGAATCGTTGGGTTCGATCGTAAATACGTATACATCATCAACGTTGTGGAGAGTTGACTCTGACAATGTGATGCCGGCAGCCTCAAGCGTCGAGCAGCCGCCTGCGTTTGCGGACTCATAAGTCTTGTTATTGCCCGAAAGACCTTTCAATATGCTTGCTGCGGAGGCTGTATTGGTAATGACGTATTCGCCGCTCAGGTCGCTGGGCGTCTCCGTAACAAGATCGTATACTTTCACGGCCGGAACTTCTTGGTTCACTGCCCTGTAGACTGCATAAAGATAAGTGTTCGAGCTTGCGGTGATAGCTTGACCGGGATTGAAATAGCTGGGCTTGGTTTCAGATTCGCCGATCTCTTCAGTTGTCCATCCCACAAAGTTCCAACCTTCTACGGAAGGAGCAGAAGCCGGAAGAGTGATGGGTTCGTATGCATATCCTGTAAGAGTCTGATATTCTGAGCCCTCTGTGAAACAGGTCACAGTGACAGGGGTTTTTTGAGCAAAGTTGATGCGTACAGTGCAATCCGTTGAAGGTTCCACAGTAAACACGTTTCCATTCTGCTCTACGGAAGCAGTTCCTTTAGTTACCGTATATCCGTCTGCATAGTAACCGTCTTTAGGGCTTGCGGTGATGGTATATCCGTTTACCGATACGGTCCCGTAATTGTTGTTATTAGATGTTGCGGTCACTGTGTAAGTCGTGAAAAGGGTCCAGGTGGAATATACGTCCTGAACTGCATCCACGTTGCCATGGCCGGGATATGTATCTTCAGATGATACTACGATAGGGAATGCGATTCTTTCCTTCTGGGCTTCAGTCAGTGTGAGGTCGTCATATCCCGGATCCCAATAGCCGTAACCAACCTTGGTTTTAGAAACAGCTGATCCAAAAGTGTCACCGTTCTTGACGTAACCAAGTATAGACTGCATATATATTCTTTCTCCGTAGAAGGAAACGGATTGGGAATATCCGTATGCTACTTCCAATCCTTTTGCGCGAAGTCCTTCGAACATCTTGTCCGTTGCCATTCCGAGGCATATGCCCATGTAAAGAAGGCTGTCGGGAGCATTTGACGACATGTGGTTAGCGATGCACTGGCCGTTTACACCTACGCCGCCGTCATAGTAATAAATAGCATCGTAATAGGTTCCAAAAGGCCCGGTTTTTCTCTTCGTGTCTGTGCTGGTGATCCCTGTGCTCGTGGTAAGGCAAAGATATGAGCTGTTGGCTTTGCTGGTAAAGTCTTCATTAGAGCCTGCATAATCTGTATCTCCGTGGGAGTCGAAGATGACGAGGCCGCACTGCTCCATTGTCCTTGCTATATTGTCGATGGTGGCATTGGACATGCTGTAACGAATACCCTGTCCCCCTGTGACTCCGTAGAGATTCTGCCACATGGCCTTGTAGGAGGGAGAGTAGCTGACAAAGTTGCTGTCCGCGTAATTTGAATTGCTTTCCCAATAGGGCTGGATCAGTCCTATATTAGTGGACGTGGGGCAGTGGCCTGATACATTAGCTTCGACCGAGGAAGCAGAACCTAGCTGCTGAACCCATTCTGCGAGATCTGCGTCTATTGCCTGGAGCTCTTCTTCCGAAGGCTTGGTCTGATGGCCGAGCTTTGCTTCCATCCTTGGGGAGTAGCAGCAGGGTATACCTGTCGTCGTTTCCCATACGAGGAAGTATCCGTTCTGCTGGAGAGTTCCTTCTACGTAGGTTTTGGAAGACTCGACAGCGGATATTACCTCGGGGACGAGATTGATATAGTCGTCCTCCGTCAGATAAGCAGACTCGCCGTAGGTATAGATCTTTGTCTGCAATGCGTCTTCTTTGACGCTGCCGATCAGCGCGAATACGTCGTCATCTATTGCTTTGTACTCCTCTTCCGTATAAACGTGCAGAGGCTCTTCGCTTTCGCTCAAAGCGGATAATGATGAGACGATGCCTGTGCTCAGTACCATCACAAGAGCAAGCAGGAATGCTGTCAGGCGTTTTAGGTGTTTGTTCATTTGTTCCTCCGTTCGCTGTGTTTTAAAGTGAGCGAATCAATATATTAATAAATATTTTA
>CAZTHD010000139.1:0-4649 GCA_964613315.1 uncultured Oscillospiraceae bacterium
GTGAGCCTTGTAGAAATCCATCTGCTCCTTTATGGCCTTTTCTTCCGTGGGAACGATGTAGTTGAGGTTCAGCTCATATCCGAGGATGCCGAAAGCCGAAACGTTGAACCTCATATTGACGGGAGTAGACCTTAGGGTCTGGGCATGGGGGCTTGCAGACACGTGGGCGCTGATACAGCTCTGGGGATAAAGATAAGACATGCCCTCCTGTATATCGAGTCTTTCAACAGGATCCGTGTCATCACTGGTCCAGGCCTGGGGCCCGAAGCAGAACATACCCAGGTCGAATCTGTTGCCTCCGGAACTGCAGGATTCGAGGAGCACGTGAGGACGTACTTTGAATATCCTCTTTAAGACGTCATAAAGTCCCAGTATATATTCGTGAGCTTCATATCCTCTTAAGCTGCTCTGCCTGTTCATATCCCACTTTACGAAGGATATCTCAGCTCTGTCTATTATCTCTCCTACGTTCTCGACTATATAGTCCCTGACTTCGGGGATGCGAAGGTCAAGAAGCAATTGGTTCCTTCCGTAGATGTCCTTGAGGCCTTCCTGGTGCATAGCCCATTCGGGATGTTTTCTGTAAAGATCAGAATCAGGGTTGACACCTTCAGGTTCAAACCATAGACCGAAATCAAGGCCGACGGCTCTGACTTTGTCTGCAAGGCGTTTTATGCCTCCGGGAAGCTTTTTTCTGTTGACGTTGTAATCGCCAAGGCCTGCGTGATCGTCATTTCTCGCTCCGAACCATCCGTCGTCGAGAACGAAGGTCTCGCAGCCGAGAGCGGCAGCCTTTCTAGCGAGGGAAACGAGTTTTCCTTCGCTGAAATCAAAACCGCTCCCTTCCCAGCTGTTGTATACTATGGGTCTGTTCCTGTGAGCCCAGTATCTGGGAACTATGTGTTCCGTCACAAAGCTGTGCATATTGGAAGACATACCGTTGAATCCTCTGTCTGAGAAAGTAAGGACAGCCTGAGGTGTTTCAAAGAACTCCCCTTCGCAAAGCTCAAATGAAAAGCTGTCGGGGCTTATGCCTCCCACTATCCTCGTAAGGCCCTGAGGGCTCCGCTGAGCCGAGGTATAGTGATTTCCTGAATATACATAATTGATACCGTAAACAGAACCCGTATTCTCTGTAGCGCCTAAAGAAGCCACCATGACTCCGGGATTTCTCACTGCGCTGGAAAAGCCGTAGGTGCTTTCGTTGACGACCCTTGCCTGATCTATCCTCGCTTTGCTTTTGTGACCCTCGGCTATCCATCCTCCGCCGAAAGAATACATATCGTAATCTCCGGGGATATCTATGGAAAAGCTTCCTATCTTGCTTACTGTGACAGGATCTCCTTCGTTTTCGAGAAGAGTCCTCAGCGCTACTGCGGTCTCAAACACAGATACAAAATGGCTAAGCCTTAAATTTCCTGCGATGCTCTTTAAGTTGATCCTGACTGTCGACAGGGGATCCTGTGCGAAAGGAAGTCCGGAAAGGCTTTTGGTATCGCCCTCTATCTCTTCAAAACTGTCGAAGACGAAATCTGCTGTAAAGGGTTTTCCAACCTTTGAAAGCTCTATGGGACTCTCCCTAAAGTCTCCTCTTCCCTGCTCGCTGTAGAAAAGAGGCAGCCTTTCAAGGCAGGATGCAGAGTCTCCTTCTTCGTAGAGTATGCTGTTTCCCCAGCCCATGGCCGGATCTACTGACAGAGCTTCGGCATCTTCCATATCTACCGATGCGCCGAAGTGGGTAGTCTCTACTTTTCCGTATTTATCTACTTTGAGTATAAGTGAAAATGCATCGTTGGAAATATATAGCTTATTACCTTGTATCTGTACCATTTTACTTGTTGAACGTCACCTTTCTTTTGAGATAATGCTGATTCTTTATATACATGTTGTATACGTCTTTATCGACACCGCGTTTTTCTATGAGAGCCTTGTAGAAATCGAAAGAGATCTTCGGAGTCCTCTCCTTTGTCTCAGGGTCAATTTTTACGAGGCCGAACTTTGCGCTCATGCCCTCGAGCCATTCGAAGTTGTCGATAAAGCACCAGTGATAATATCTTTCTATGGGCAGATCGCACTTTGAGATCTCCTCAAGATGCTCCGCGATATAACGGTGCCTGAATATACCCGCATTGTCGCAGGTGCCGTTCTCTGTGATCCAAATGGGCTTTTTGAGTATCTCGTAAGCCTCCCTTGCGACTTCGACTATACCCTTGGGATATATCTCCCATCCGAGATCGTTTTTGTATCCGTCCTCGTTTACCCCGTCTGCCATTGAAGATATAGTCGAGCGGGCGTAATAGTTGACTGCGATGAAATCTACGAACTCTCCCCTTTGCACTTTGTGGCGGTTTTTAAGAGGCTTAGTGAATTCCCCGGTCATGAGTGCCTTCAGAGCTGCTGTCTGGAAAGTCTTTTTAACCGTATTGCAGCAGAACCTGTGGTAAAGACTCGACGGATTCTTAGGTTCGAATACCCTTAAATGATTGGGTACGCTGACCATGGTATCCTTAAATCCCATTTCTTCTCTTTGGATATGTATAGCTTGGTAGAGCACCACGTGGCAATAGCAAAGGTTGGAAAGCACCGTGAGGTACTCTTCCTTTGAATTGTGTCCGGGCGGGCAGTCATAGCCAAGGTAACCTCTGAAAGCGTAAACGCTGGGCTCGTTTATTGTCAGCCACTCGGAGACGATATCTCCGAGTCGCTCCGCCATATATTTACCGTAATCAAGGAAAAGATCCAGGTTTTCATCCTTTAAGAATCCCCCCTTTTCTTCGAACCACATGGGATTGCCGAAGTGATGTATGGTCACAAGAGGCCTTATGCCCAGAGACTTGATATATTTTATCTCTTCCCTGTAACGGTCTATGACGGCTTCGTCAAATTCGCCTTCTCTTGGCTCTATCCTTGCCCACTGAAGTCCCATGCGGCATACGTTCACGCCAAGTTCCTTCATGAGGTCTGCGTCTTCTTTCCAGCGCTCCCAGTGATCCACGCAGGTTGCCGGGTCGCTGCCGTCCTTGATCTTTCCTCTTTTGTACCAGTCGTTCCAGCTGCTATCAAGATCTCCTCCCTCAGTCTGGTCCGCCGAGTAGGAAACGCCAAAGAGAAAGCTTTCAGGGAGCTTGTATTCCATTTTTACGCCGTAGTCTTCGGGAAAACTGTTTGCTGCTCCGAAACTCACCGTTTCGTTATTGACCTTTTCCATAAGCTCATCCTTTCTGTAATATTTATGACAATGCCTTTAAACTGTTTTGATCTGCTCACGAGAACTCCGGATGTTTTATTATTCGAAGAGATATACCCTGACCTCGTAAGGTCTCATCTTTATCGTCTGTCCTTCGTCTTCAACCTCGTAATTTGAAAGTATCAGCTCACCCTTAGAAAGATCGAACTTTTTCGGAACTTTGAGCTTTTTGCTATGCCCTTTAAAGGAGCACATTACGAGGACGCTCTGATATTCGTCGTCTCTGGAATATACGTAGAAGCTTCCGGAAAGCTTCATGTATTCCGTATATCTTCCTTCTTTGATGACGGGAAGCGAAGATCTCAGGTCGATGACCTTTCTGTAGAAGTTCAGAACAGAATCCGGATCTTTCTCCTGATCTTCAACGTTGATATCCTTTGCTCTCTCGTTGACGTAGAACCAGGGTTTGACTTCCGAAAAGCCGGCATTTTCTTCGGATGTCCACTGCATAGGTGTCCTTGCAGAATCTCTCGATGCTCTCCAAAGGAGCTTGAGCCTTCTGTCTTCCGGAAGATGGGTACGGTGATTCCTGGTCTGCACGTCTTCATACATATCTGCATTCTCGGGATGCCAGTTGATCATCCCTATCTCCTGGCCCTGATATACGAAGGGCGTTCCCTGCAGGAACATATACATGGCCGCCAGCATCTTGGCACTTTCCTTTTGGAACTTTTCTGAACCGTATCTCGAGACCATCCTGGGATGATCGTGATTCTCTATATAAAGCATGTTCCACGCCTTGCCGTAGAGCTTTTCCTGCCAATTCCTAAAGGCTCTCTTCATCTTCCTCAGTGAGAAAGGAAGAGGTATATAGTCGGTAAAGAGGCAGTCTGCACACTGGTATTCGAAGCATATGACCATGTCGAGCACCTTGCCCGGCCCATAGCCTATGAGGCTCAGGGCCTTCTTTGGCTTTATAAGAGTCGCCTCCGCCAAAGTGACCTGGTCGTAGTTATCGAGGACCTCAGTTTTGAACTCCTCGAGATACTCGTGGAGATGAGGTCCCATATTGTACTGCGTTACGCCCTTATGCACCGGCAGCAAATGCTCGTTTGGAAGGCCTTCCGGTTTTGATATATAGGTGATGACGTCTTCCCTGAAGCCGTCGACTCCCTTGTCGAGCCAGTACTTAAGGATCTTTTTTACCTCCTCCCTTACGAGAGGATTGTCCATATTGAGATCCGCCTGCTTTATTGCAAAGATGTGGAGGTAGTACTCTCCTCTTTCTTCGTCCCATTCCCACGCGGAATCTCCTTCGAATTCAGAGTCCCAGTTATTAGGAAGCTTGCCGTTAGGCTTTGCAGGACGCCAGATATAGTAATCAGTATAAGGCTCTATGCGTTTTCTTGACTTCTGGAACCACTCGCACTCAGTGCTCGTGTGGTTCACAACAAGGTCCATT
>CAZTHD010000140.1:0-4649 GCA_964613315.1 uncultured Oscillospiraceae bacterium
GGATATCATGGAATAAAGGGCATACTCCCCTGCCGATGCGTGGTTGAGGAAACTTGAGACAAAGCCCTGAAGAGGTGTAAGTCCTGCGAGCTTGGCAGTTATCCCAAGAGAAAAGGCAACGGCAAAATAGCCCATACCTATGGGCAGCCCGTCTCTCAATCCTTCACTTATCTCTTTCCTAAGATCCATATCGATCAGCAGGATTCCTCTGCATATTCCTTTAAAAATTCTTCCATAAATGTATGCCTTACTTCGGCGATCTCCTTTGCCGATGCAGTATTCATCTGATCTTTTAAAAGCAGGAGTTTTTCGTGGAAGTGGTCTATCGACGAATCAAGATCTCTCCCGTGTTTGCCGCCGAAGGCAAAAGTCCGGCCTATCCCTATGGCGCCTATGGCATCGAGCCTGTCGGCATCTTGTACTATCATACCTTCGAGAGTATCCGGCTTCTTTCCTTTATTCTTGCTGAAGGATACGGAATTTATAGCCGTGCATATCTTTTCTATGTCATCATCAGATATACCGTGTTCTTTAAGGAAAGAACGGGCGTTGGCATTGTTTTCCGTGTTGAAAAGTTTGTGATCATCAGCATCGTGAAGAAGAGCAGCTAAAGCTACAATCTTAAAATCGCAGCCCTTCTCTTTTTCAGCTATCCTCATGGCGTTTTTATACACTCTCATAGAGTGATCGAAATCGTGGCCGTCTGAATTCCCTTCGAAAAGGCCTTTTATATATTCGATTGCATCTTTTGTTATAGCGTCCATTACCATTTCTCAAATAATTTTTAGATCAGGATATATCCTCAAATATCGTCTGATATGCAAATATACAGTCACTTATCTTTTGATCTTCTCCATCGCTTTTCCTTTTGCAAGTTCGTCGATAAGTTTATCAAGCTGCCTGACTCTTTTCATAAGAGGATCTTCTATGCTTTCGATCTGTATCCCGCAGATCTTACCGGTTATGAGCTCAGCCCTTGGATTGTACGAAGGCGCATCGGAAAGAAATGCTCCGTATGATATATCGGAGTTCATCATCTCTTTTATCTGCTCTACAGGATACCCTGTGAGCCAGGACGTGATCTCGTCGACCTCAGCTCCGGTCCTTCCTTTTCTTTCTGCCTTAGCAATAAGCGCCGTATATACTTTTGAGAAAGCCATATCGAATACTGTCTGTCTTGCCATAACAATGCTCCTGTTCTGCTGTTATTCATACAGCTTGAGTGTATTACGAACGATAATATCTATAAGAGCCTCTCTTCCTCCGGCATCTTCCGGAACAGCAACTATTGTATACCATTTACCGGGATAGTCCCAATGTTTCTGAAAATATGCCTCGACCGGATAGGGGTCTTCTACCGTCTCGATCCTTGGATCTATCTTTTGTATCCGTTCCAAGGCCTCTTTATGTATCTCATTTCTAAATTCGGCTGCCGATTCAATTTCGCTGCTGCTCAGTTCTGAACCATCCAAAACCATTGGCATACTATCATCATTTTTTTTCTCTTCTGCTTCTATGCCGCAGTACTTCAAAAGAAGTTCTTCAAGGCTTGGCCTGTTTGGATCCAGCATATATTCTTTTCCCTCGATGCTGCGCCTGATTATGTAATGATCGAACAATTCTCGGCGAAGCAATGCAGGATCTCCAAATGAATGAAGTTCAGAAAGAAGTGCGTTGAATTCCTTTTCCGAATAAGTCCTGTCTGAAGGAATATGCTCGGAGATCCATGCAAGAGCAACGATCTGTTTCTTTCTTTTGGTAGGGTAAGCGCTCAGCTTCCCATGATCCAAATATCCCTTGATCTCCTTTATATCTACCATACGCTAAACCACCCTCTCCGGTCTGTGGGCAAAAAACACCCTCTTCGGATCGAAAGACAGGATAAGGTCCCAATCTTTCTTAAGCGCTGAGTTGTCACCATACGCCTCAATATATTCAATAGGCTCAAGGTCGCCTGCAAAACAGTCACCATCATCTAAAATAAGCGTTATGCAATCAGGACTGTGACTGAGAGTATGGACTATCTCTCCGGATAGTCCAAGCTTTGAGAGAAATTCTCTGCTCTCTTCGCAGGATATGACAGCCGCTTTAGTTTCATCGACCGGAACAAAATGAAGCCTGTCTCTTTCGAATATCCTGTCCGAAAAATGGATATGATCTTTCTGGACGTCTATGAGAAGAAGCCTTACTCCCTGCTCCTGCAATTCTCCAATGAGACCCATATGATCCGGATGATAATGGGTGGCCAGAACGTACTTGATATCTTCTATCTTCAGTCCGTTTTCTTTAAGAGCTTTGTAGAAAGCATTGATCGTTCCCGCATAGTCTGTATCAACAAGAAGCCCGTCGATATAATATGTATTTGTATTACCGTACCTGAGCTTGATCATTCTCTCTTATCTAGTTTTTTTAGAAGTTCTCTGATCGCTTCTCCGCTGTCTCCGTCTATGAAAACCGATCGTTTCTCTATCTGCTCAGGACAGTAAGCCTCATCAAAGTTAAGACTTGCATAGAATGCATCCTCATTGTCATAAGTCATCTGCCAGAAAGGATATTTAATGATGACCGGCGTATTCATACCCACCCCGATCTCTAAGAAAAGAACTCTCTTTCTCTCATATTTATCCAGAAATTTAGCATAAGCATCTGCCGCCTTATGCCAGCCTTCGTCTTCTACGAATGAATCATCGGAACGAAGATTCATTGTCACTTCCGACCCGTCTTCAGGATGTTTCGGGATCAGATCAGCCGGGATCTCCGTTCTGACAGAACCGTTCTCGGGCATTTCAAACAAGCCTTTGTCATTCTTTACAAAGCCCTGTGCCGCCATAGCCTTCATGACCCACTCTTCGTTATCAAAGGTTTTCCTGTTTCGAGGATCCGTGCTCTGGAATACTCCGTAATCTCCCTGAGTATAGAAAAGGCGGTTTTTGTCGAAGCCTGCTTTCTGGAAGCAATGGTCCACATTCGTGGTTATGACGAAATACTCCTTATCCGACACCACCGAAAGGAGGTCTTCATATACTCTCTTCGGAGGATCGAGATACCTGTTGATATATATGTACCTGGCCCAGAAAGCCCAAAATATCTCTTTAGACGGATATGGGTAAAACCCTCCGGAATACATATCTTCTATTCCGTACTTTTCGATGAAATCGGGAAACCACTTTTTAAAACGCTCTCCGGAATAAGTAAAACCTGCCGATGTGGAAAGACCGGCTCCTACACCTATGACGACGGCATCCGCGTTCTCAAGCACATTCGCAAGCCTGGCGATCGATCCTTCCCTTGAAAGACTACCGCGGGAGATCCCTCCACGAAAATCTCTGACTCTGCTTATCCCCTTATTGATCGTCTCTATATATCCGTTCCTTAGCTTAGAAAATCTGTTGTTCATAATACTGTTTATCCTCATCTTTGAATACGTTAAAAATCACTTTTATCCGGCTCTCAGGATGTTTATACATCCAGTCGCTCACTGACTTTACGGCTATTTCCGCAGCTCTTTTCCCGGGGAAACTGAATACGCCTGTAGATATACAGCAAAAAGCAACTGACTCAAAGCCGTTCTCTTTGCACAGATCGAGAGTATTAAGGTAGCAGTCCGCAAGGTCCTTTTCAAGATCATCGCTAAGACCGTATTGAACTATCGGTCCCACTATGTGTATCACGTGCTTTGCAGGGAGATTATATCCGGATGTAAGCATAGGTACAGCCGTGGGCTGCACGTAATCCTGCCCATACTTTTGCCTGAGCCTCTTCATCTGCCGGTCGCATTCAGATCTGAGTTCTATTCCGGCAAATGTGTGTATACAGTTATCGATGCAGCTATGCATGGGAACGAAACAACCCAGCATTTCCGAATTGGCAGCATTGACTATCGCATCCACCGAAAGCCTCGTTATATCGCCCTGCCAAATATAGATCCGGTCTGAGAAAACATGGCCGCTTCCCTGCTCGGAAACAGAAGGGATATCCACTATATCAACTACACCGTTTTCACGGTTTCTTTCCTCAAGATACTCGTCCTGGACCTTTAGAACATCAGGAGAAATATCTTTAGGCATACGGATATTCATCAAAGAGCGCAGAAGACGCTTCTTTCCTTCCGTATCACCCAGAGTTTCAATATCTCTGTATCTGACGGAATCTTCTTTAAACTTTTCAACAAGATAATCAAGGCGTTCCAGTTGATCCATTTCAATACCTCAGAATCTAAATGTATTAATTTATTATTTTACCATAAATGACCAGGACTTTGTTGAGCACTTATCGACAGTCCCGCTTTTTTAATATAAAAAAGGGACGGTATGAATTTCCATCCCTATATTCATATTACTATTTGATCTACTCATTCCAAATATGCTATCTAATCAACTAGTTATTCGTCGCCCTTTTCGGACATCATTTCCACAGCCTTTTTCATATTCGAGAGAAATGCCTCGTCAGGGATAAGCGCTATACCGAACTCATCGCTTAAGACTATAAGTCTTTGGCCTCCAGTAAGTCCGAAGATATCTCTTGCTCCTTTGGGGATAACTATCTGGCCTCTGTCGCTTATAGCCACTGAGCCCCAGATGTTTTTGCCCTTAGGTGCAGGAGGAATGAGTCCCACGCCCTCCCTTTCTTCCGTCCTTACCAGGCTGTCT
>CAZTHD010000141.1:0-4635 GCA_964613315.1 uncultured Oscillospiraceae bacterium
AGCCGTGACCGAGGACGTGCCTTGGAAGCTCGATGCCTGCAGACATGAGCATTGCGGGCCATATGATGGAATGGAAGCGAACTATCTCTTTACCTACTAGATGGAAATCCGCCGGCCAGAACTTCTTGAAAAGGGATGCGTCTGATTCTCCATCTACATCTCCTTCCACTCCGCCCTCTATATACGGGCACCCAAGGGAAGTGATGTAGTTCGAAAGAGCGTCGAGCCATACGTACATGACGTGCTTTTCATCGATTGGAACGGGTATGCCCCAGTCGAAGGATGAACGGGAAATGCAAAGGTCCTCGAGGCCCTGGTCTATGAAGCCGAGCATCTCGTTGACTCTGGTCATGGGCTGAAGGAATTCGCCCTTTGCAAGAAGCTCCCTTACGGGCTGGGCATACTTTGAAAGCTTGAAAAAGTATGCCTCCTCAGCGGCCTTCTGTACAGGCCTTCCGCAGTCGGGACAGGTGTGACCCTCTCCCAGCTGGCTCTCTGTCCAGTAGCTTTCGCAGGGCACGCAGTACCAGCCTTCGTATGCTCCTTTATATATATCTCCCTTTTCGTACATCCTCATGAAGAGCTCCTGTACTCTCTTCATATGGCGTGGCTCCGTTGTACGGATGAAGTCGTCGAAGGAGATCTCCATGGTAGCCCAGAGTTTCTTGATGCCGCCGACTATATTGTCGACGTACTCCTGGGGAGTGACGCCCTTGTCTGCAGCCTTGGTCTGTATCTTCTGGCCGTGCTCGTCCGTTCCTGTGAGGAACCTTACGTCGTAGCCCTGGAGTCTTTTGAACCTTGCCATGGCGTCTGCCATGACCGTGCAGTAGGTATGTCCGATATGGAGATTATCGCTTGGATAGTAAATAGGTGTCGTGATATAAAAGCTCTTCTTTTCCATTGATGCTTTCCTTTTCTCTCTTTTTTTATTTAGTAAGTATCTGTTATTGTATTCTTTTCTTTGATTTCACGCAAGTTATGATGTATTATATGTTAGTAAGATTTGTATTCAGATACGGAGGTTTTATATATGTTCGGAAGAAAGAAGCCCGAAGAACCTGTTGTGATAGAAAAGCCCGTAGTAAAGGAAGCTCCCAAGTTCGTTCCTTCCAGAGTAACGACTATCGCAAAGGACGTGACACTCGTTGGAGATTTCATCACTGCTGACACGCTGGAGATCAAAGGGACCCTCAAAGGCGACGTTGCCTCTGAGACTAAGATCCACGTTGCAGAAAGCGGCGTCCTAAACGGCGACGTAAAAGCGACGGATATACTTGTAGACGGAGAAGTAGACGGGAACATGATCATCAGCAATATCGCCGAGATCTCTGATACCGGATCCATGCAGGGATCCCTCGAAGTCAAGACCCTGCTGACCAATCCCGGATCCCATTTTGACGGAAGACTTTCGATAATCCCCGAAAGGATGAAACCGCGCTCCGACGTTTCTGAGGATGCATCGGCTATAGAATACTAAAAAGAAATATCATGAGGGCGCCCTGTTTTGGGCGCCCTCATTTTTGTTACTTAAGTTCTGCTGTAAATACTATCTCGTTTTCTTTCGGACTGCTCGCGCTTATCTCTCCCCTGTGGGCTTCCGCTATGCTCCTGGCTATTGAAAGGCCCACACCGAAACCATTTCCTGAAGTCCTCGCCTTGTCGGCTCTGTAGAACCTGTCGAAGAGCTTGGGAAGTTCTTCCTTATCCAAACCCTCGCATGGGTTGGACTCTTTTATTACTATGCCCTTTCTGCTCTTTGAAAGCGATAGCTTTATGGTCCCTTCGGGACTGGTATACTTCAGGGCGTTTTCAAGAAGTATGGAAACGAGCCTTCGTATCATGTATTCGTCCCCTTTGTACTCAAGACCTTCTTCTATATCGGTCTTAAGCTTAAAGCCCTTTGCCTCGGCGGTGTCCCTGAAGGACTCTGCCGTTTCAATTACGGCATCGCTGACTGCAAATTCCTTGGCATTGACAGCAGTCTCTTCCTCGTCCATCTTGGAAAGAGTGACCAGGGAATTGATGAGATCGCTCATTTTTTCCGTCTGATCCTGGGCTTTATCGATCCACTTCTGCCGGCCTACTTCCATCTCCAGCACCGAAAGGCTGGTGTTTATGACGGTAAGAGGAGTCTTCAGCTCATGGCTTGCGTCGGTTATGAATTGCTTTTGCCTCTCAGCGTTTTTGACGAGAGGGTCTATGGCCTTCTTTGAGAAGATAACGACCAGCACGTATACGAGCAGTATACATGCGGCAGCAGCCACAGACGATACTATGAGGACCTTCCTGCAGTTCCGAACCTCGTTGAAAGCGGAGAGGAAAACTGCCCCTCTGCTTCCGTTTTCCGTCTCGTATACGTAATACTTATATCCGTTGTAAAAGCCAAAGCCATTGCCTTTTGCCGCAGCGACTGAAAGGTATTCTTCCACATTTTCGCTGCTCACCGACGCTATATTGCCTAAATACGATGAAAGGAGCTCGCCGTCTTCACTAAATTCTATGGTGAAGAAACGAAGGGAAAAAGGCGTTTCCTTGCTGTACCTTCCGTCCTTACCGGAAAAATCCCATTCGCCTTTGTCCTCCGTCCGGTCTACGGGTCTATGCCAGTTTCCGTCGTTTTTTCCGTGATCCGCGCCTTCAGGACCCGGGCCGTATCCCGGCTCGAGGCCGTCAAGGCCTACGCCCTCCTGGGGGAGATCGTGTCCCGGATCTAGGGGTGCCGGCTCTCCCGGTCCTATGGGCAAGGGCTCAAAGTCCCCGCCTCCCGTAAAGACGTCCGGATTTTCACTGATCATCGTAAGAGCATTCTTAAGGTCCGAATTTGCAGACAGCACGTTGGCCGTGTTTAGTATGCCCACAAGGAGCACCATGACGAGGACCACTGAAAGCGTAGCTATCCTTATGAATCTTTTCCTAAGCTTTTTTATCATTTTCGTCCTCCAACACGTAGCCCATACCTCTGACCGCTCTGATGCTCACGTCAGAACCTATGGAAGAGAGCTTTTTCCTTAAGTTTGAGATATGTACCCATACCACGTTTATCTCGGAATCGCTCTCCCAGCCCCATATCCTCTCCATGAGCTTGTCGGCAGACATGAGGACTTTCGGAGACCTCATGAAAAGCTCCATGACCTGGAACTCCTTGCCGGAAAGCCTCACTTCCTTTTGGCCGCATGAAAGCATCCCGGCCGCCGTATCGAGCTTTAAGTCCCCGTATGTGAGAACTGTATTGGTATATCCTCCCGACCTTCTGAGAAGCGCCCTGACCCTCGATATGAGTTCGTCGGCTGCAAAGGGCTTAGGAAGGTAATCGTCAGCCCCGGAATCAAAACCCGTTATGCGGTCGTCCTTTTCGCCCTTCGCCGTCAGCATCATGATGGGAGTCGCTATACCCTTATCCCTCAGTTTTTTAAGGACTTCTATACCGTTCATCTTAGGCATCATGACGTCGAGTATTATGGCATCGTATTCGCCCGAGGCCCCGTAGTCGTAGGCGTCCTGCCCGTCGTTTACCGTATCCACCGTGAACTGGTTTTTAACGAACAAAGCCGTGAGGGCTTCTGCAAGATCGAGTTCGTCTTCTGCTATTAGGAGCTTCATCACTTGTCACCTCTTATTTCTTTCTCATCAGCATTTTATCATACAGCTATTAATTGCAAAACGACAAGACCTCATTTTTCTTCATCCTTTGGCCCTGTCCTTATGCAATTAGTAGGTAAATTCTTATGATGGCACGAGTATAGCAGCCCTTCCTAAAATGAAACTAAAGAAAAGATGAAAAACAAAAAATCCCTGCAGGATTACTACCCCGCAGGGAAGATGATTCTTTTAGCCTAGCCGCCTATGACTACTACATCTGCATCAAGGCCGTACACGTGGGGTATTACCACGTCTCCAAACTCGATGTCATCCGGCGCCGTAAAGTGGTTGATCTCCCACATCACGTCGTAGACGTTCTCCTTGGGTACGGGCTGATTTGTCTTTACTGCAACGACTCTGCCGTTCTTGCAGCGTACTGTCGTAGAGAGACTTCTCACCGGATGTATAGCCTCTGCGCTTGCATACTTGAGACCTCTCTTGCAGTTGTGTCCTGTCACTTCTATGATGTTTTCGCCCTCGTGCTTTACTGTTACCACGCAGCTGTTAGGGCAAATGACACAGGTTATTTTCTTTTCTTCTACCATTACTCTTACCCCCTTATGTATTCTGCCGCTGCGGTTCCCGCTACTACGGCGTCCTTTGATACGTTATCTACAAGATCGAAGACCTTCCTTACGTTTCCGCAGGCGAAGATCCCCGGTATGGAAGTCTGGTTGTCTTCCTCTCCGCAAACTGCGCCGTTGGTCCTTGGATCTATATCGATACCTGCTGCTCTTGAAAGATCGTTTTCAGGTATCAGTCCGCAGGAGAGAAGCAGCGTATCGCAGGGAATGTATCTCTCCGTGCCGGGCTTTGGATCATACTTTTCATCTACGTCAGCGATGGTCACGCCTTCGACTCTTTCTCTTCCGTGTACTTTGATGACTGTGCAGCTTAAGCGAAGAGGGATGCCGAAGTCGGATACGCACTGCTGTACGTTTCTTGCAAGGCCTGAGATCTTGGGAGCTATCTCGCATATCTGGAGGACCTGGG
>CAZTHD010000142.1:0-4632 GCA_964613315.1 uncultured Oscillospiraceae bacterium
CATTTCAAAGAGGAAGGGATATCTTCTAGGGAGCATCACGTTCTTTACGAATGCCGGGATATCCTTCATGAGCTCTGCATACTCGTCTCCGTTCATGATGGTCGTTTGAAGGTGCTGGAGGTTGAATCCGTCCTCTGTGACCTTGGTCTGGGTGCAGCCTCTTAAGATCTGATTGCATCTTCCGTTCTGGGAAATGCCGTCGCCTGCGGAGATGTCTGCAGGGAGCTCATCGTAGATCTTGCTTACTGCCTTTGGCGCTGCATCGAAATCTCTTTCGAGTTCCCAGTAGCTCTTTCCTGCATACTGGAGAGCACCCATGTTGTTTATGGAAAGGAGCGGAAGCCAGTCAGCCTTCTGGTGGTTGACTACCTTGAGGAAGTTTTCCTTCCTTTCCTGCATTAGTTCTTGTGCATTCATGTGCTTTTACCTTTCTCACTAATTTATGAAATAATCATTATGGCATATGATTTGATCATCTGTGGTAGCTGAAGTAGTCTCCCTTTATTACAGCCCATGCTTCATCGCAGGCTTTGTAGACGTCTTCGGGGAGAGGTCCTTTGTTCACGAGCTCGATATTCTGCTTGATCTGCTCGAGTTTGCTGACTCCTATTATGGGGCTGGTGACTACAGGATTCGTGAGAGACCATCTTACGGCCAGCTCGATGAGAGTCATGTCGTTTTCCTTGGCGATCTTCTGAAGTATGTCGATAGCATCGAAGTTGCGGTCGTTCCAGTATCTTGCTTTGTAGCCCTTATCGTCGGCCATCCTGGAGCTTTCCGCGGCACGTTCTCTTGTGTGCTTTCCGGTTAGAAGACCTCCCGCGAGGGGGTTGTAGGTAGCAAGTCCTACGTTATATTTTTTAAGGAAGGGGATGAGCTCTTCGTCTATTCCTCTTGTTACGAGGTTGTAGACGGATTCGGTCATAATAGGAGCGTGGAGCTTCATCTCTCTTGCTTTGTCTATCATGCTGCAGATCTGCCATGCAGCATAGTTGCTTACTGCATAATATCTTATCTTTCCCTCATTGATCAGGAGATTCATGGTCTCTATGGTCTCTTCCATGGGTACCTTGGGATCGGGGAAGTGCATATAGAAGACGTCGACGTAATCTGTCTGGAGTCTTTCGAGGCTGTTCTCAAGACTCTTTATGACGTGCTTTCTTCCAAGTCCTCTTCCGTTGGGGCCTTCCCAGGAGGGGCCGCCGACTTTAGTAGCTATGACTGCATTGTCTCGTTTTCCCTTGAGTGCCTTACCAAGTATCCTTTCGCTGTCGCCCTTTGTGTAGATGTTCGCGGTATCAAAGAAATTAATGCCGTTATCAAGGGCATAGTCTACGATCTTGATGGATTCTTTTTCGTCTGTCTGTCCTCCGAACATCATGGTTCCGAGACAGAATTTTGATACGGAAAGGCCGCTGCCTGCTACGTTTGTGTACTCCATTGTTTTTTTCTCCTTATTGATATATTTATTTATTATTCTCGTTCTGTTTTTCTTCTTCTTTCGCTCTGTTGTACATAGCTATCTGATGTACAAGATTCGACGTTCCAAGAATAGAGACCATGAGCAATGCGAAACTGACGATATCAGCTCCTGTTGGATCGGATATTTTTGTCGCTGCGAGCTCTGCAGCGAAAATGCCGCCCACGATCAATGCTATGGAAAACAGTCCGTCCCTTGACAAGAAGACATTCTTGATTACGTCCATGATCATTTTCATATAAAAACCTCCAAGTAAAAATGCTATATCATTTATTCTTCTTTTATTATAAAACTATAATTAACATCTTGCAAAGACTAAATTATTGATTTATTATAGCAATAGATCGATATGTCATATATTATTTATGATATAAGTAGTAGTAATAGTATAACTTACAGGAGGAAATATGACAACACTTGAATTGATGAATTCGAGGAAGGACAACCTGATGAACGTCGTGCGCAGGGAACCTGCCAAATGGGTCCCCCTGATCTCCATCAACAGCTTCGGGGCCTTCGGATACGCAGGCAAGAGCTACTGGGAACTGGAGCACGATTATGAAGGACTTCCGAAAGCTTATGGAAAAGTATATTCGGTCCTTCCCGCCGATGCGTCTACGGGAGATACTCCTTCCTTCAACGGAAGGGCTGACGAGATCATGGAAGGTCACGCACAGTACAAGGTGACCACGGACGGATATAACCTGCAGCATCTTCAGAATTCCAAGATGCTCGAAACGGATTATCCTATTGCCACGCCGGATATCCATAAGTTCAACAGGGAAGTGATGCTTCCGAGGAAGTTCCCATTCCTTTTCGAAATGGAGCCGGAAGCCGCAGCTGAAAAACTGATCGCACTCATGAAAGAGGCGAACTACGTTTCCGGTACAGGTCCTGTTTCCAAGATCAAACAATATATAGAAGACACCTACGGTATATATCATTTCACGGACAAACTCCATAGAGTTTCCACCCCCGGAGACGTACTCTTCGATCTTTACAGGGGATTCAAAGGATCCCTTACGGACCTCAGAAGACATTATGAAGAGATGAAGGTGTTCTGCGACGCCCTTTGGGATCAGAAATTCTGCATGCACTACGACGGATCGCCGCTCGATCCCGAGAAGTTCCCTGCATATATGGCTCATATCCCCGCATTCCTAAACGCCAAGCAATACGGTGATCTCTGCTTCAAATATTACAGGCAGCAGGTAGGCGGCATCTTTGCAGGCGGCAGCAGGAATTTCCTCCTTGCAGAAGGATCATGGTCACATCTTTTCGATTATTTCAAGGATCTACCAAAGGACAGCGTCCTCATGTCTCTTGAAAACGATGACGTCATCGAATCGAAAAAGATCCTGGGCGATTACCAGATCATTCTCGGCGGATCCAAGATGTGCGATCTAAGACTTGCCACCGAGCAGGAATGCATAGACAAGGCGAAGGCCGTCATCGATGCCTGCGCACCTCAGGGAGGCTATATGTTCACTACTGATAAAGCGTGGTGCTGCAACGGAGATATCACGCCAAACCTCATAGCCGTGTATAACTTTGTACATGAATATGCGAAGTACTAAGGAGGACGAAATGACTCACACTTTCGAAGAAATAAAAGAAGCTCTTGAAAGATCCGAAAACTGGGGAGAGCTCGAAGACAAAAAGAAGGCGAAGATCGCCGGAGTGGAAATGCAGCTCATGAGATTGTAACCAATACTAAACCTCTTTTCTGTAATAACAATAACGACTGATGAAATGAGACCCAAGGTTTACCCTGAAGGTCTCATTTCCTTTAACTGTAAAATAGATATTCCGATTTGGAATTTTAAAATGGAATAATTAATGTGATTACTTCGTTTTATCATTGTATTTATATTATATATAATTGAAACGATATAATATCTGTTCAGTCATTGCAGAGGTATAATACATGGAAAAGAAAAACAATAAAATGCTTTTCTGGGGAGTAGGTATTGCAGGTGAAGGCTTTATTTCAGCTTGTTCATCCACCTATCTTGCTTACTTTCTCACAGATGTTGCCGGCATTTCAGTTGAATTGTCCGGCGTAGTGCTGTTCATAACCAGTACCGCAGCATTCATTCTCGCAACCATAGCCGGCGCTGTCATCGCATCGTCTAAACCCATGAAGTGGGGAAGGCTGCGTTCGTGGCTTTTGGTTGCTCCCCCTGTCGCAGCTGTTTTCTTCACGCTGCATTTCGTATCCGTAGAGGGAAAACCTATGGCATCTGCCATAATCACCACCGTCAGTTACATCATTGCATCCTTCGCCTGGAACCTGGCATACACGGCCAATATCTCATTGACCAACGTTATGGCAACGAACCAGGAAGAGAGAAACCGCTACAATTCACAGAGAATGATGGGTTCAAACATAGGAAGGCTCATGGGCAATTATCTCACTCCCATCGTCGTCACCTGGCTTGGGCTCTGGATCACCAGCGAAAGATGGCGCTATCCTCTTCTCGTAGTAGGCGCCGGCATATTCTATATGCTGATGGAACACATACATTTCAGACTGGCTAACGGATTCGAAGAACAGTATCTCGAGTCTTTGAAAATGGAAGACAAGAGCCTGAAGATCAAGGATATGTTCAATATCCTCAAATCTAACGGTCAACTCCTTGTGACTCTGTTCATAGACCTTTCGAGCAATATGGCAGGTCTGGCTCTTCCGGCAATGTCGGTTTATTATTACAAATACGTAGTGCAGAAGCCTTCGATGACTTCCACACACATGCTGTGCATAGGTCTTGCGGGATTTGCCGGATCCTTCCTTATCCGTTTGTTCGGGTCGAAAGTCAAGAGCTACAAGGGCTACCTGCTGGCTGTATATCTCCTTATTTCAGCATCGCTGGTATGCACCAAACTGGTACAGGGAAATGCGATCGCATTCCTTTGCATCAACATATTCATCCATCTTCTGACCGGTACAACTCAGCCCTTCGAGATGAACCTTTATCAGGACAACGTCATTTACAGCGAATGGAAGACGGGCTTCAATGCAAACAGCCTGATCATGGGCCTTGCGGAGCTTCCGGTCAAGATAGCAGGTATCCTGAGAAGCCTGCTCATCACATTCGCACTTGTATCTGCAGGCTACGTAGCAGGCGCAGATCCCACTCCTGCAGTGCAGA
>CAZTHD010000143.1:0-4625 GCA_964613315.1 uncultured Oscillospiraceae bacterium
CAGATTTTCTGCTGCTTAACTTAGCCTTGGACGTTCTTCTTTTAGGTGTTGCCATTTTGAAAAACCTCCTTTCCTAATTAATTAACTGTGACGAACTATTGAAGTATACTCAAGAGTTCGAAACTTGTCAAGATTAAATTTCTTCTTCTTTTTTGGCTTCAAGATCAGCCTTGCTCTGCTCAGCTTTCTTTGCAAGAGCATCAAGTCCGCTGCCTCCTCCTGAGCTCTTTTCTGTCTTTACCTTTTTCTTCGCCTTTGTGAAAACGGAGCCAAAGAAAGATACGAAAAGCAGGATCACGAAGGAACAAACGTAGATCAATATCTGATAATATTCCTGAGGAAGATGATCTGCGATCAGTATCCCGAGAGGTCTTACGGCTGAAAAGAACCAGGAAGATACAGTTCCGAACTGATTGTTCCAGAAATCCTTAGTAAAGAGTATCTGGATGACTATGATGAGCAGATCTACGAATCCTGCAAGATTGAGATATCCTACTGTTCCGAAAGTTTTCTTGTAAAGAAGCTTTGCAAGCTTAGCAATGAAGAACCAGAGGATGATGAATACACCGGCAGTAACATATGCCATATACCCTTCCAAAAGCTTGGGGACTAAGGTGAGACCGTAGCCTGCAGCGAGAGGAAGAAGTCCCAATAAAAATACTAATACCGCCATTTGTTTACTCCTTTATAAACTACTTAGATACGAGCGCGAGTGTATCTTTAGCGATCATGAGCTCTTCGTTCGTCGGGATAAGGAGTACCTTTACCTTGGAATCGTCGGCGCTGATGACTGCTTCTTTTCCGCGTACGTTATTCTTTTCGGGATCGAGTTTGATTCCGAGGAATTCCATGTTCTTGCAGATGCCTTCTCTTGAAGTGATACTGTTCTCTCCTATTCCTGCTGTGAATACGACAGCGTCAGCACCGTTCATCTCTGCCATATATGCTCCGATGTAGAACTTCACTCTCTGCTGGAAGATGTCGAGAGCGAGCTTTGCTCTTGCGTTTCCTTCGTTTGCAGCGTTCTCAACGTCTCTTGAGTCGGAAGAAACACCGGATACGCCGAGAAGTCCGGACTTCTTGTTCATAATGGTATCCATTTCCTGAAGAGAAAGTCCTTCTTTTTCTGCGATGAACGGGATGATTGCAGGATCGATGATACCGCATCTTGTTCCCATCTCAAGTCCTTCAAGCGGTGTGAGACCCATTGAAGTATCGTAGCACTTTCCGTTCTTGATAGCAGATACGGATGCTCCGTTGCCGAGGTGGCAGGAAATGAGGGTCGTCTCTTCGAGGGGCTTTCCGAGCATTGCAGCAGTTCTCATTGCGATGTATCTGTGAGATGTTCCGTGGAAGCCGTAGCGTCTTACGGAATACTTTTCATAATATTCATAAGGAAGCGGATAAATATAGCTCTGCGGAGGCATTGCCATACCGTTGGACGTATCGAATACTGCTACCTGAGGTGTGCCGGGCATGAGTTTTTCGCATGCTTCGATACCCATGAGGTTTGCGGGATTGTGAAGAGGTCCCAAGGGGATGCAGTCTCTGATGGCCTGTTTGCAGGCTTCGTCTACGAGGCAGCTCTCTGTGAACTTTTCTCCGCCGTGGAGTACTCTGTGGCCTACGGCTCCGATCTCGTTCATGTTGGATACTACGCCGTGTACAGGATCTACAAGAGCGTCGAGGACGAGCTGGATAGCAGTCGTATGTGTCTCCATGGGCTGTTCGACGATGTATTTGTCCATGCCGGGTTTCTGATGTGTCAGAACGGCATTCTGCATGCCTATTCTTTCAACGAGTCCTTTGCAAAGAACTTCGTCATTCTCCATGTTTATGAGCTGATATTTCAGCGATGAGCTTCCGCAGTTGACAACTAAAATTTTCATAGTCATTCCTTTCATTAATAATATTTTATTTCAACTATCAAATTATATATTAGTTTTTAAAGGCTTGCAAATATAATCAGAAAAGTCGTATATCGTTTTTTCTCTAAGGACTGAATATACGTCGTCTGCACGAATATCGAGAGCAAGATCTTCGCAATTTACAGCATCGTCGGGAGTGATATTGGAGTATATGCAGATCTCTTCGGAATTCCTGTATCCTGCAAGCAGTTTTTGCCCTGTTTCATTGAAAGCGAGCACGTGAGCATAAAGCTTTTTAGGTATGCTCGATCCTATTCCAAGCAATATCTGAAGAAGAGCTCTCGATATCCTTGAATAGTTATATCTCTTGCTCTTGATGCTCAAAATGAAGTCGTCCAGATCTTTAGCCCTGGGAAGCATGGCTATGATGCGGTTCTCAAGGCCTTCGCTCACCTCAGGTGCTGTTTTAAGTATCTCCGCATCAGACATGAGTATTTTGTATTTTAGCAGCTCAAAGACTTTATCTTTCAGGTTGTTTACATAATTATTTCTTATATCTGACGCATGGCCGAGGCTTTCGTCTATCTTTATCGTATAAGGGAACATATCTTTCGGCATGGATCTTAGATATTCGCATGCCAGGATGTTGTTTCCTTCTTCAATACCTTCTATCCCCTCCTCTGCGAGCTTCCTGATATATTCAAGGTCTCCAGATTCCGTGCCGAAGCAAAGATAGTCTGTCTTAAGAGCAGCTGCAATGTCCACGGCGCCCTTTGCAAAATATGGTGCTGAACTTATGGATACGCAAACAGGCATCTGAAGAACAAGGTCTGCTCCTCCTTTTACAGCAGCCTCTGCCCTTTCCCATTTGTCCCACAGTGCGGCTTCGCCTCTTTGGGTATAATTTCCACTCATAATACAAATAACGGCGTCGGGACATAGGTCCCGGCGCACGCTTTCTATAAGGTACTTATGCCCGTCGTGGAACGGATTGAATTCGCAGATGATACCTGCAGTCGTCATCTCTTATCTTCCTGCTGAGCTTTGTAGATCTGCTCTTTTACTTCGTTTCTGCTGGCTTCGATATTGGAGTACATCTTCTCGAAGGTCTCCTGAAGAGCGTTGTACATATCGTTAAAATAGATAGCTTTGAGCTCGTCTGTCTTCTCCTGGAGATTGAAGAGCATTCCGTCGGTATAGTCGAGTATGCTCATCTTCATGACAGAGCAGTTCTCCTTCGCATTCTTGATGAGCTCTTCCGCTCTTGCTTTTGCCTTGAGCGTGATTTCATCGGATGCGATGTGCTTTTCAGCCTTTTCCTGAGCTTCGTTGATGATGGAGTTGTATTCGTTCTTTGCTTCTTCGAGTATCCTCTGTCTTTCGCTCATGATCCACTGAGCCTGCTGGATCTCGTCAGGAAGCTCGACCCTTATCTCTTTTATGATCTCAGAGATCTCATTGGGATCTACCACTACTTTTTTGCTGAGCGGAACGTTGCCTGCTACTTCTATTATTTCTTCCAATTCATCTAATAAATCGAGTACTTTCATGATATCCCCCTATTTGTTGTATTTTTTCATCAGGTCGTAGACCTTCTTACTTACTAAGTTTGAAACGTCGGCTCCCAAGCTGAAATTCTCTCTTACCACCGACGAGCTTATGAACGTATATCTCGGATCGGACATGAGGTATACTGTCTCGCAAGGTACGTCCGGATAGCTCTGATATATCTGAGAAAGCTGAAGCTCATAATCGAAATCGTCCCTGCTCCTAAGTCCTCTGAATATGCAGTCGTATCCGTGATCGTGGACGTATTTGGCAAGAAGTCCTTCGAAGCTTACCACTTCTATATTGCCTTTGCCTTCCACAGCGGCTTTGACCATCTCGGTCCTTTCCTCTAAGGAAAACATATAGCTCTTGGAATAGTTTATGACTATGCCTACTACAAGTTTATCACAAAGCTTTGAAGCGCGCTCTATCATATTTTCATGACCTAAGGTCAAAGGATCGAAGCTGCCTCCGAAAAAGCCTGTTCTCATTCTATTTCCTCCCTTTCACCTCTTTGATAAAAGGTGATGCCTATGGCTCCGTATTTTCGGGATTTGACCCTCGTAAAGCCGTAGACGCTTTCCGGCATCTTATCTCTGAAGCTGTGCTCGCATACCACTATGCCGTCAGGATCTATCCTATCTGCTTCATCGATAGCTCTAAGCGCCGGAAGTATATATCCGTTGGCATAAGGAGGATCCAGGAAATATACGTCTATCTTTTCCTTTACCCTTGCTATGTTGCGAAGATAATCTCCAGAAAGGAATACAGCCTTGTCACCTACTCCGCATATATTGACGTTTTCCTTTACAAGAGCAAGGCTCTCTCTTGAATTATCGGAAAAGAAGACTTTGGACGCCCCTCTTGAGATAGCTTCAAGTCCCATGCTGCCGCTTCCTGCGAAGACGTCGAAGACCACGTAATCCGTATCCGTATACTGATAAAGTATATTGAATACGGCTTCTCTTACCTTATCTGTGGTAGGACGTACGTCGTTTCCTTTAGGTGAAAGGAGCTTTCTTCCTCTCAATGTGCCGGATATAATTCTCATAACAATATATTATATAATTTAAATCGTGAGATTATCAAGATTCATATATCTCTTTTTTATTATTAAACAAAAACTTCTGTATTATTTTCTTGAAATAGTAGGATCGTAGTCAAGGAGCATTTTAGACTGAACTCATTCTATTTCTGCCAATTCCGCAA
>CAZTHD010000144.1:0-4594 GCA_964613315.1 uncultured Oscillospiraceae bacterium
CCGATTGCCCGCAGCGTAAGGGAAGCATACGGAAAGTATGTTGATATGAACCGCGTCACGGATCTTGAAGAGATCAGCGGACACGGAATAGTAGCCAAGGTCGACGGCGTTTCCGTAGCCATAGGAAACGACAAGCTCATGGATCGCCTGGGTATAGAGCATGAAGAATGCGAACACGTGGGAACAGTGCTTCACGTAGCTCTCGACGGCGTCTACAGCGGACATATAGTCATCGCTGATGAGATAAAGCCCAACTCAAAGGAAGCAATGGCAGCTCTCAAGGCGGCCGGCGTCGAAAAGCTGGTCATGCTTACAGGCGATGCAGAAAACGTAGCAAAGAGCGTTGCAGCTGAAGTGGGCCTTACAGACTATAGAGCAGAGCTTCTTCCCGCAGACAAAGTCAGCTGCGTAGAAGCCCTCCTTAAAGAGTGCACCGGAAACAAGCGACTTGCCTTCGTAGGTGACGGCATCAACGACGCACCGGTCCTTTCAAGAGCTGATATAGGTATCGCAATGGGAGCTCTCGGATCCGACGCTGCCATCGAAGCTGCGGACGTAGTCCTCATGGACGACGATCCCAAGAAGATCGCAAAGGGCATCAAGATCTCAAGAAAGTGCATCAACATAGTAAAGCAGAACATAGTATTTGCTCTCGGCGTTAAGGTGATATGCCTCATACTCGCAGCTCTGGGCATTGCGAACATGTGGGTAGCCATCATCGCAGACGTAGGCGTCATGATACTGGCAGTCCTGAATGCCATCAGATGCCTCTTTGTAAAGAACCTTTAAGATGAAAGAAGAAAAAACATTAGATCTTACAACAGGGACTATATGGAAAGTATTGCTGGCCTTTATCCTGCCAATACTTGCAGGCACCCTCATACAGCAGCTTTACACAGTAGTGGATGCCGTTGTCGTAGGAAAGTTCGCAGGAAAAGCAGGACTCGCAGCAATAGACTCCGTCTATACGCTGTTCAAGTTTCCTCTGAACTTCATGTCAGGGCTTTCTGCCGGAGCTACCATAGTAGTGTCGAGGCTTTTCGGAGCAGGTGACGGGCATAAATTGAGCGATTCCATAAAAGCAGCCTTCACCATAGCCGTAGGCCTTGGGCTTCTTTTCTCCCTGCTGGGAGCGGTGCTGGCTCCGAATCTTATGGACCTTATGTCCGTTCCCGAAGAGATACGTTCCCAGACTCTCGTCTACGTGAGGATCTATTTCGGCGGACTTTGGACCATGTCCCTATATAACATGATCGCGGGCATACTCAGGGCTTTCGGAAATTCCAAGAGTCCCCTGCGCATCCTTGTCGTATGCTGCATCATCAATATAGCGGGCGATCTGCTCCTCGTCGGCGCATTCCATATGGGAGTTGCCGGCGCTGCCATAGCTACAGTCCTTTCTCAGCTTGTCAGCGTCATTCTTGCCTTTGGAGCTCTGAAAAAGACATATCCCGAAGCGCTTCACAGAGGACATCACGCAAAAATGCAGGATATATTCCAGATGCTTTCCATAGGATTCCCCCTCGCTCTTCAGAGCATACTCTTCCCGGTGGCAAACTCCATCATCCAGGCTGCCATCAATAAGATGGGAACGGATATAATCGCAGCATGGGCTGTATGCGGGAAGCTCGATATGCTTATCTGGTTCGTTTCAGATACCATGTCCCCGGCTTTGTCTACCTATACGGCGCAAAACCTTGGAGCGGGCAAGAAAGACCGCGTAGTCAAGGGCAATATGACAGGAATGCTTTTCTCTGTCGGAACCGTTGCGGTCCTGAGCCTTGTATTGTTCTTCTTCCCGGGGCCTCTTGGCAATCTCTTCATCACTGCACAGGACGTTCCGGTGCTGTCGCCAATGATAATACATTTCATGCGCATCATGGCTCCGTTCTACGTTTTCTACGCAGTGGCGGAGGCTTTCTCCGGAGCCTGCTGTGGAATGGGAGATACGGTAAGGCCCATGATAGTGACTCTCCTTTGCACCTGCGGACTGAGGGTGGCGGCTATAATCTTCATACTGCCCCACTTCGGGACCATGGACTGCATTGTGTGGATATACGTAGCATCATGGATAGTAACGGGTCTGGCATTCACCTTCATGTTCCTCGCCAAAGCGAAAAAACTGAAAACAGCTTAAGATCAAGCACATATACGCCCGCAGCAAAAAGCTGTGGGTTTTTTGTGTTGGAAAAGGAGCAGGATTTTTCACCATACTTCTCAGTTCCCTTGGACACAAGGTCACCTGCATAGACTATTCCGACGGTATGGTCGAACACATAAAAGAAAACATGGCAAATAGAGTCCATGAGTGCAAAGCCCTTCAGATGGACGCCCAGGATCTGAAATTCGAAAACGAAAGCTTCGATGCAATAGTCCAGCGCAACGTCATGTGGAACCTCGATGAGCTCATCCCCGAGATGTCGGCGGGAGAGCATTCCAATATAGGGGTGGTGGCCTTCGCAGTCGGCTTCAGCCTAATGATGGCTCTTGACGTAGCCCTTGGCTGAAAGGAATTAAGGAGTTCATAACTGCTTTGCAGATACTCCGTGCCTTATGGGTTTCCAGCTGACCTTTACGAAAAGTGACGAAAAGGCTATAGGTATATAGGTGAACATAAAGAGAGGGAAGGTGAAGGTATAAAACACCTTCCTTTTTAAATCCGTATGTATCTGTTTCCATTCCGTGATCGTCGTGATCAGTCCCAGCGCAAACATAAGGAGGTACATATTGAGGAAAAACTCCCCAAGCGATGCGGCTGCTATGGACAGATCTTCTCCTGCCAAAAAGCCCCGTACAGTCAGCGCAAGATTGGAAACGATGGAAATGCCGGACAAAACGAACGCAGGCATTATGGTATTGAGCATATCGAAGCAGGAGAAGTTTCCCTTGAAAAGGCCTTTTAGGAGTTTTGTCCCGTACTTTTGAAAGACCTGTATAAATCCTTTGGACCAGCGCATCCTTTGCCTCCAGGACTGGCGGAAAGATACAGGCTGTTCATCGTATATGACGGCTTCGCGGCAGTATGCGATCTTTTTTCCGGCGCATATCCTGTCTATGGAGAATTCTATGTCTTCCGTAAGAGTGTGGAAAGGCCAGCCTCCCGTTTCATCAAGCACCTTCTGCGAAAAGAAGAAACCCGTTCCAGATACGGCGCAACTCGTTCCCAGGAGATATCTTGCTTCGTTGAGGAACCTGCTCTCCCTCAAAAACCATAACGCATATCCTGCGGATATCCAGTTGCTTCCGAAATTCTTGGAGTTGCGGTAGCTTGTGATCATTTCGTTACCCTGGCTGAAAGAATCGTTTATCTTCGATATATAGTCTTCCTTAAGCAGGTTGTCGGCGTCGAGGACAATATATCCGTCGAATCCTTTAGGAAAGTCTCTTTTGATCTGCCGCAGGAGATAATCGAGGGCATAGCCCTTGCCAACCTTCAGCTCGCTGTGCCTTTTGTATACTATGGCTTCCTTTGCCAAAGCTATATCTGCCGTGCGGTCGCTGCAGTTGTCTGCTACCACGAAAACAGTGACGGCATCTTGAGGATAATCCTGTTTCTTTATGCTTTCCAGGAGATCTCCTATGACGTTTTCTTCGTTTCTGGCGGCTATGAGTATGGCGATATTATGCACTTCTTCGCTTTTCGTCAGTTCCTTTCTCTTCTTTAGAAGCGATATCGGTATATATGCAAACTGGTAGCAATAGCAGATGAAGAACATTAATGTTATAGCGAAATTGATCAGTTTGAGAGCGTACATAACGGACTCCTCCTTCTTCTTTGGTAGATCGTCCATATTGTATTTCTTTTCCGCTTTAAGAAAAAAGATGCCGGAAGATTAAGTATTGATGAAGAAGTACTTAATGTAAAAAAAGCGCCCATTTTTAGGGCGCCTTAGGGTAGTTTGGATCGTGAAAGCATTGGCATTACGTTCCTGCGGCTATAGCTGAGTATTGTTTTCCGTGTACGGAAGTATGGATATCTCTAAATTCCCGTTCTTTATCTAAAACACAGCAAGAATACTCCCGCCTCTATAGGCGGTGAGATGAATTGCTGTAACAAATTGACAAACGAACATTTGTTTGTTATAATGTGTATATGTTGGTTAGCAAAGGCTACAAGTACAGAATATACCCAAACAGAACTCAAATAAACCGGATAGAAAACATCTTCGGTTGCTGCAGATTTGTTTTCAATTACTTTCTTACCTACAGACGCACTGCATGGAAAATATCCGGACAAAGCATAAACTATGTCCTTTCCTCAAGGATACTGACTTCACTTAAAAAGTACAGGTCCTACGTATTTCTTTCCTCAACTGACAGTATGGCTCTTCAGGAAAGCCTTAAAGACTTAGACAGAGCTTATCAGAACTTCTTTGATAAAAGAAACAGCTATCCCAAATACAAAAGCAAACATTTTCATAAACAGTCCTACAGGACACGAAACGGAAATAACTGTATACGAGTAGAAGGAAAACGTCTCGTTCTTCCGAAGGTGGGAAGAGTAAAAATAAAACTGTCGAGAACCTTCAAAGGACGCATTTTAATGGACAAATTCCTAGATATAAAGAAAGTTATGTAATAACACTTATAGATA
>CAZTHD010000145.1:0-4586 GCA_964613315.1 uncultured Oscillospiraceae bacterium
CCCTTTCCTTCGAGGGCGTTGAGATATACGGGGAGGGTGGCCACGAGGGTCTTGCCTTCACCGGTCTTCATTTCGGCTATGTTTCCCTGATGGAGAACTATGCCTCCTATGATCTGCACGTGGAAGTGCTTCATCTTGAGGACTCTCCAGGCTGCCTCTCTGCATACTGCAAAAGCTTCCGGGAGTATGTCGTCGAGGGTCTCTCCCTTTCTCAATCTTTCCTTGAATTCCGGAGTCTTGGCTTTGAGAGCTTCATCGCTCAAGGCTGCCATCGTATCCTGATAGCTTTCCACTTCATTTGCTATTTTTTCGATCTTCTTCAGTTCTCTGGAGTTTAAGTCTCCGAAGACTGCGCTGAGTATACCCATTTATCTATCCTTTCATTTTGCCGATATTTTGTAAGCAAAACCAAAACAATATATTTTAACATATAAAAGGACTTCGCAAAAGTGCGAAGTCCAAAGTATTCATTCCGATAACAAATATACCCTAAATGACCTTTGCAAGGACCAGAGCAAGAAGTACGAAGGTGACGAAAAGAACAGCCGAAACGATGGCTATACCTATCTTTTTCTGCCCTGCTGACGAAGATGAGGGCGGAACGAGCTTTGCTTTTCTCAATGTATTGACTATGGGCTTGTAAAGAAGCAGAGCAAGGGTCGCATTGATACCTCCCTTAACAAGATTGAAGGGAAGGAAGGTCGGGATGAGCATCTTTACGACCATTTCTCTTGGCACGCCCATATACAGGGGCGTTATGAGCCAGTTCCAAAGCACCATGACCGCTGTCATGGTCAGAACGCCTGCAACAAGTCCCGTGATAGCGCTCTTCATGTTCCTGTTTTTCTGATAAAAAGCAGAAGCAGTGCAGGCAAAAGCGCAGCTTTGGATGACGTTCATGACAAAGCCTATAAGCCCTGTCGAACTTATGGTCACCATCTCAACAAGAGATACCACGACCGTTATGAGGACGGCAGCTAAAGGTCCGAATATGAATCCGGCTATAACTATGATGACGTCTTTGAGGTCGAAGGACAAAAAGCCCGAGACCATGGGAAAGATGTTCGAGATAAGTTTTGCAACGAATGCTATGGCTGAAAGCATGGCAAGGGTCGCTAAGGTTTTTGTGCTGAAGACACTTTTGTTTGTTCGATCACTCATTTTTTAGATTCCTCCTTATGATCTGTGAAGGAATCTGTCTTTGGGTAAGAAAAGCCCTGAAAGCAACAGCTTTCAGGGCATCATACAGCAAAAATATACTGGTTTCTTTCATCCGGACTTTGACCGTTGGTGCCGGGATCTTACCGGCTCAGCTTTTGGCTTGCGGACTCGTGGCACTTCTTGTGCCCTTTACCGCCAGTGGGGAATTGCGCCCCGCCCTGAAACAGATCTCTTCTATGTTTGATTGTATATATTATACTCCTCCGCTGCACAAAAGCAACGGTCTTTAACATATTATTACAGCTCCATGTCAGTCTTTTCCCAGCTGAAGCCCTGGTCTTCTCTTCCGAAGTGCCCATAGGCTGCGGTCTTGTGATAGATGGGCTTTCTTAAGTCGAGCCTTTCTATGATGGCGCGGGGCCTGAAGTCGAACTTTTCGGCAACAAGGTCTGCGAGTTTTTCATCCGAGATCTTACCCGTGCCTTCCGTATTCACCATGATGGAAACAGGCTCAGCAACGCCTATGGCATAGGCGAGCTGGATGAGGCACTTGTCGGCAAGGCCTGCCGCTACGACGTTCTTTGCGGCATATCTTGCGGCATAGGCTGCAGATCTGTCGACCTTAGTCGGATCTTTTCCCGAGAAAGCTCCGCCGCCGTGTGGAGCAACTCCGCCGTAGGTATCTACTATGATCTTTCTTCCCGTAAGTCCCGTATCTCCCATGGGACCGCCTATGACGAATCTGCCGGTGGGATTTACGAGGAATCTCGTATCATCGTCAAGGAGGTTTTCAGGGATGACCGGCATTATGACGTGCTTTATGAGGTCTTTTCTTATCTGCTCCTGGGTAGCCTCCGGATCGTGCTGTGCTGAGATGAGCACAGTATCTATCCTCAAAGGTCTTCCCTCTTCGTCGAACTCGACTGTGACCTGGGTCTTTCCGTCAGGTCTTAAATATCCTATGGTTCCGTCTTTTCTCACCTGGGCAAGCCTTTGTGCGAGCTTGTGAGCTGTTGAGATGGTTATGGGCATGAGTTCTTTTGTATCCCTGCAGGCGTAACCGAACATGATGCCCTGGTCTCCTGCTCCGTCCTGGTCAACGCCCATGGCGATGTCCGGTGACTGGGCGTCTATGGCGCTCAAAATACCGCAGGAAGTATCGAAACCGTACTCGGGCTTCGTATAGCCTATATCTCCTATGACTTTTCTTGCGATAGCCTGGAAATCGAGGAAACCGCTGGTGGTTATTTCCCCTATTATGAAGCACTGGCCTGTGGTGACGAAGGATTCAGCAGCTACCCTGCTCAATTGATCCTGTCTTAGTGCTTCGTCAAGTATGGCATCCGAGATCTGGTCGCAGATCTTATCGGGATGACCTTCCGTTACGGATTCTGATGTAAAAAGTCTTTTCATTTTTCTTCACTCTCCTTCGCTTTAGCTGCGAGCTTTGCCTGCCTGTATTCGTCTATCTTGTTTTCATCTACTTTGTACAGCATGATGAGCAGTCCGCTGAGGGCATAGGCCGCTGCAGGTACTACGGACATCATGAGCACTATGGCTTTAAGTATATCCGCTGAGGGGGTGGTTCCTGCCGTATATCCTATGGCTGCAAGTCCGAAAGATGCGGCCGCTGTGGAAACCAGGGAACCGACCCTTATGGTGACTCCTATCATGGACTGGGAGAATGCCTTTGCAGACTTGTATCCTTCCATCTCTTTCTGGTCTGCAACGTCGTTGGCCATGGATACCATGGCTGTCGCTACAGGCGTCGCGCAGAGCTGGTAAAGTACTACTACGAGTAAATAGAGGTATCCGTTGGAACCTATGAAATAGTAGGCTATATACGTTAAGGCTCCTGAGAACATGGAGAAGATGAATACTCCTTTCTTGGAGAACTTAGCGCAAAGCTTTGGCGAAATGAGAGCTGCCACGACTGCTGAGATCGAACGGACCGTAACTCCTATCTCGAGCATCCTCGGGTTGTTCAAGACGTATCTTGTGTAATACACGAGAAGAACGCCCTGCATTCCTGCAGCTATGTTCATGATGGCCGAGGATATGAAGAGCCATTTGCCACTGCCTTTGAGGACTACGAGCATATCCCTGAACGGTACTTTATCTTTCTTTGCAGCTTTATACTGCACGTTCTTTCCCGTCTCATACTTGGTTGCAAGATATCTCATGACTACGGTACCGACTATGTAAATGATACCGATGAGATATGAAGCGTACATATATGAGTTGCCGCTGTTTTTGAACAGATTGAGGGCAAAGGTGACTACGACTCCGTATACTATGCCTGCGGCATGGCTTCCGACCGTGGCTGCAGCTGTAAGTCCGACCGAGTCTTCGGTGTTTGTTGCCATGAGGCCTACAAGAGCCCTCGTGGAAGTCCATGAAACGTTGTATCCGAAGATATTGATAGCATAGATCACCAAAAGGAGTATCACGTAGGATACCGGGCTTGAGTAGTTGTATTTAAGGAACAGAAGTCCGCAGCTTACGAATAGGATGATGTCTCCTATGAGTATCCAGGTGCGGTATCTTCCTGATTTGAAGTTGGTGCTGTCTATGAGAACGCCCGTAAGGGACATCTCGATGAGCTTGATGGCTGTGATGGCTGTCTTTGCCGTTGCCGCGAGTATGGTCGGGACTCCGGCGACATCCGTAAGAAAGAACATCCAGTAAAGATTCGCAACGTATGCTCCGAGACCTGTTTTGAACAGTCCTCCGAAACCGTATGCGATCTTGTCTATCAGAGGTACTTTCGTAAGCTGCTGCTTGGTATTTTTTTCTTCCATTTTTTCTCCTTGTATATCTTTTAAGAATTGAAAATGCCCCGCTCTTCTGAGAAGCGGGGCATACGTTGTCGGTAGTTCCTCATCTCTCAGATCGCTCTGCAGGATTTGGCACCTTGGCACATCGCCTGGTTGCCGGACTTCATAGGGCCTGTCCCTCCGTCACTCTCGATGAGCATTATTCAAAAATTAGCGGGTTTAGTATATCATGGACATTTGTATTTGCAAATAGTAAGTATTTACAAAAAAGAGCTTTGCGATTGTAGGAGTGTATCATACACTGGTTATGCCCTTATGTCCTACAGCGGTAAAGCCTATCGCAGGCATGCCAAGCAATATAGAAATTACTACCAAAGCCGGATTCCCTGCATATCCGCCGATGGCCAACAATATAAATGCAATGAACAAAAGTATAACTCCTATAAGAAACTGCTTTGCGGCTTTTCTCATACCGAGTGCAGGACCCGATGCTGCAATCTTTTTGCATCTTTCATCTCTCTCATATTTTTTGAAATTGAGAATGAATCTCTCCGCCAGGTCCCTTGCCTTTTCATCCCCTACGTCAGGATCTTCAGAGGGTTCTCTTGGATTCAGGATAGTGCTGTCTACCCCGCTTAAAACGATGGG
>CAZTHD010000146.1:0-4565 GCA_964613315.1 uncultured Oscillospiraceae bacterium
TACCTCGGTGTCTGTACCTTGTATTACCCATTTTTCAAAGATCTTTCCAGATATAAATGGTTTTTGAGGCAGAGTCCCTATCGCCTCGCCTGAAGATCTGAAGTACTGTGAAAGTGTCTCTTTGACTGTTCCGTCGTCATTGAGGATAACAAAACTGAACCTATATTCATCATCAAAGTGAGCTAAAAGTGTTAAATCCGAATTGACTGTTTCTCCCCCAACGTATTGGGTGTCATCGATAAACCATCCAACAAAATCCTTCCCCTCTACAACCGGGTTGCTGGGAAGCTCAAGATCATCGCCTGCCGAATACGTGTCTGTGGAATAAATGCTATCTTCAATTTTAAATGTGACATTGAAAACAACTTGATCATATGCTGCCCATACTTTTGTGTCTTCGGTGATCACAACGTTATTGCTGAAATCACCACCCGAATATACCCATTTTCCAAGATATCCTTCTTTAGCGGGGACTGCTGGTATATCGTTCAAACAATAACTTGTATCAGCATTTACAGTTTTTTCTCCTACAGTTTCGGATAATGTATCATCCGTGTAGAAAGTAATCTTCCACGTAACTTTATCATAATCCGGGACTATTATCGTATCTTCAGCAGGAGCCCATTCCGCGTTAATACGGGCGCCGGTAACACGAATTTCCATTCCCTGGCCACCCTGGACTATTTCTCCTATAGCCCAGTATGCATAATAGTCATCACGAGGGATAACAGGAGGCAGTTGATCACCAATCGCCTGTCCTTGGACAACCTCTACAACCTTGTGCACTTCTGCATCTCGGTTATAGAATGTGACAGTCCAAGTGTTCTCGTTCTCTGGATCATCTCCGCCACGGGTACCTCCTTCCTGATCATCTTGTCCGGGAGGATCTGCAGCTTGCTGCTCGTCCTTCTCGGGAGCTTTGTATGGAACCGGTACTGTTGTTTCTGCCTGTACTGGTTCACCGGTCTCTTCTACAACTTCTTGAGATTCTTGCAGATTATCCTCTGCGAAGATCTCTGTCAGAATTCTCGGAGACACGATGCCGCTCTGGAGCATTAATAAGAATGCCAGAAGTAATGCGGCCACTCTCTTCAGTGAATTTTTCATATACTTACTCCTTTAAATCCCGATCTGCCAAATACTCCCATTCCAGTATTTGTAAGGGTTTGGCTGATCCTGATATGTATTGATAAAATTATGGGCATGCTAAAACCCCAATATTTGTCCAATCATATATGTTACAACGATTTTCCTCTTTTTTAAAGCTTTTTGAGGAAAAAATCACATTATTAACACCTTTTTGCGCCTTGTCCGTAATTTTTTAGGGCATTTCCCCTTATACGGCCTAATCATACCCCCAATTTCGTCACAAAAAGCGTCTTTTATCGCATTTTTTTCGCATTTTTTTAGTATATATACTCCTTTGGCGTCACAAAAAGCGTCACAAATAAAAGAAAAAAGGCGGTTCTTTAAAGAATCGCCTTTAGTTATTGCTAACCTTTGAAACAGTCTTTGTTTCTCTACTTTATTTCCGCCTTTTCAATGGTGAATTTGAAGACGAGGAAATGCTCAAGACCCATCTCTTCGAACCTGGCTCTCATCTTGTTTCCCTCGAGCATCTTTTCCTTTACCGCAGGATCCGTGCACTCCTCTGCAAGGCCAGTCATCCTGATCCAACCGAAGCCTTCCTTCTTCATGGCTACTATTTGGATGTGGGGATCTGTCCTGAGCTGCTTGTGGACCTCATTGTGGTCCGTCGTGTTGAAATAGATGTTCCCGTCGATCTCTGCAAGGGAACCGAAGGGCCTTGCCGCCGGATAATCTCCGTTGATGGTCACCAAGAAATAGGTGCCGCATGCCTTTATGGCTTCATATTCTTTACTCATATCTTTTCCTCCTAATATATGTATCAGTTACTACCACGGATTGCTGCTTGAAGGATCGGTGGGATCCCAGCCTCTTCTCGGGTCATCCACGTCTATCCTGATGGGCTCTGGTTTGCCTAAAGGTCCCGGTGACGAAGCGTCGTCATATATGATGATGGGGAAGCCTTCGGGGCAGTTGTTGTATAGCCACAGCTCGTCGGCAACGCACATCCTGATGCATCCAAGGGATGCTGTGCCTCCAAGCTTGTTGTACTCTTCATATTCCAGATCGTCTATGCTCTGGGAATAGTAACATACGGAGTGGAACATTATGCCCCAGGTGTCGTTGGGATCCGGTGCCAATGACGTGTCTATGGAGATAGCGTAGCGACCCCAGCTGCCGTCCACCATGTAGCACCAGTCCGCTCTCCATGCGGAGTGGAACCTGCCGCCGTACACGTTGGTGGATATAGGGGTATTGTAGCCGGGCCTTGCGGTGCTGCATGCCATGGCTTTTACGGGGATCGTATAATTGCCGTTTCCGTCTTTGCCGTAGACCGTTACTGTGTTGTGAGTTCTGTTGACGGCCACAAGGTAAGGCTGTCCCCATTCTCCTGTGGCATCCCAGTAGATAGAACTGTCATAACCGGGAGTATAGTAGGCTACCTGATATACGTTTATGACTCTTTCTACTACGGTCACGTTGCCGTACTCGTCCCTTGCCGTATATGTGACAGTGTAGCTTCCTTCGGCGTTTGTGGTAAAGCCGTTGGAGTCTACGACCAGCGAAGGTTTAGGATCCTTATCGTCGGAAACGCTCACGCCTGCCATGAGATCGAAATTGCTCCAGAGTATGACGCTGGTATTGGTGGCGCCTTCGATCTTGGGCCCTTCCGTGTCGTAGGGCTCTATCTTTATGACTGCACTTAAGGACGATTCGTTTCCGTCTTCATCTTTTGCATTGACTATGACTTCGTACATGCCCGGGGTCTTTAAGTCGTTGCCCTGGCTGTCGAGCTTCAAAGTGACCTTGCCGTAGTCCTTAACGTCTACTATGCCTGCGGGGTCTACTTCTTCCCTGTCGTTAAAGGGGCCTCTTTCTTCCTCAGGCTTTAGAGTAAGCTCCGGAGCCTTAGTATCCCTGACGGAAACTGTGACTTCAGTGCTCTTTCCCTTGAACCTGTAGCTGTACTTGTAGACGCCCTTTGCAAGGGGACCTGCAGGACCTGAAACGGCTATATCAGTCACGGCTCCGCCTCTTACTCCGTCCACTATGGACATTGCGTCGAAAACTTCTCCGGCTTCTGCCGTAGGCCTTGTGGTCGAGAAGAGTATGTGCGGACGAAGGAAGAAATACCAGCCGGCAAAGGCTGCCCCTGCAAGAAGTATGGCGATAAGGGCTATGATGAGTCCTTTCTTTCCTTTCTTCTCTTTCTTTTCTTTTTTCTTCGGCGCTTTTTCCGGAGGCTCCTCGGCAGTAACTTTGGGACCTTCCTCTTCCTGTGCGTCGCTTATGACGTATTCCTTTTCAAAGAGATCGGGCTCCTCGGTCTCCATCCTTTCTTCGGGGATCTGCTCCTGTCCTTCTTCTCCTATATATTTTTCTTCTTCCATATCAAAAACCCATCCTTTCAAGAGCCTTGGGAAGCTCTTTTGGACTCGCTATGGTCTCGTCAGGCTCCAAAGCCTTTCCGAAACCATAGGATGCATATATGAATCTCACTCCCGCCTCGCGGGCAGAAGTCTCATCCTGCCTTGTGTCTCCTACGTATACGGCGTCGTCAAGACCGTTTCTTTTCACCATCAGCTTTATATTTTCGCTTTTTGGAAGGACCGTGCGTCCGAAGGTCTCCTCGTCTTCGATGAGGTCCCTAAAGCCGTAGAAGTCTATGAAGTTGCGGGCGTAGTTTTCCTGCCCGTTGCTCACTATGTATAGATGGTAAGAAGGCTTTAAGAAACGTAGGGTCTCCTCGAGCCCCTCGTAAAGCTGTCCGCCTTTTATCAAAAGCTCCTCGTCCTCTGCGTCTATGCAGCCGTTAAAGATCTCCTCCTGCCTCTCCACCGGGACTCCCGGCATGGTGGCCTGACCTATCTCGTACATGGTCTTTCCCATGAGGCCCCTTATCTCTTCAAGGCTTAGATATCTTCCTTTAGTCTCTTCATATTTTTGCAGCACCCTGTTCCATACCTCGTGAAGGAGAGGGGTAGTGTCCCAGAGCGTGCCGTCCATATCGAATATAATGCCCTTTTTCATAACGTTCCTATTATATCAATATTTCCTCAAAAAGGAAAACAAAAGAGCGCAGCTAAAAGCCGCGCTCCTCTTTGTTTTGCTTTAAGCTGTTAGGCTTCGCCTACTACCTGATAGTCCTGAGCTTCGACTGCTGCTTTGAGAACTTCGTAGGGTACTTCCTTTTCGAGAGTGACTACAGCTGTCTTATCTGCTGCGGAAGCTGTTGCTTCCTTTACGCCTTCTACTGCCTCGAGAGCCTTCTTTACTCTTGCTTCGCAGTGTCCGCACATCATTCCTTCAACTTTGAGTGTCTTTGTCATCGCCTTATCCTCCTTGACTGTATTGTCTTTAGTTTCATCTTCATCTTCGTAAAAGACCGGGCAGCTCTCCTCGAATTTATCGAGGCCAAGGAAGCTGCTCAGCTCCTTTGCGTCTATCTCATTCTTTGCCTTCTTGTCTTTCCTTAC
>CAZTHD010000147.1:0-4554 GCA_964613315.1 uncultured Oscillospiraceae bacterium
GATAATGGTGGATACTATGCCCATGAGCACCAGATTCCTTATCATGGTGAAGGATTCTCTTTCAAGCCTGTCGTGTCTGTAGATGAATCTCAAAAGGAAAAATGCAGGTACTATGGCTGCAACTATAAGGATAATGTTTCCGCCGTAAAATGAGGCAAGAGGTCTAAGCATCAGAATCCCTCCTTAAGTACTTCTATAGCTTTGTTGAGCTGTGCATCGACGACGAGGAAGCCCCTCTCGTCATAACAATCTTCTGTAAGTTCTACCACTATATCCGGCGTTATGCCCACGCCGTGTATGGGGTTGCCGTTGGGTGACAGGTACTGGAGCTCAGTATATTTCACAGCGCTTCCGTCGCTTAAGGTCATCACGTTCTGTATGATGCCTTTTCCAAAGCTCAAGGTTCCTATGATGGTACCTTCCTTGTTGTCCTGTATCCCGGCGCTGAGTATCTCTGATGCAGATGCGGTATTGCCGTTTATGAGGACCACGTAGGGATTTGCCGTCGTTCCGTTGGCGTTGGTTTATGAGCTCGTTTTCCCGTCGTGGTCTATGGTGCTCACGACCACTGCTTTGTTCATGAGTTCGTCGGCGACCGCTATGGAAGCGCTGACAAGCCCTCCTCCGTTATCGCGAAGGTCTACGATGAGAGCCTTTGCTCCTGCAGCCTCGGCCTTGTCAAGAGCGCTCGAAAAATCCTTTCCTGTCTCCTGTATGAATTCGCTTATGGATATATATGCTATGCCGTCGTCCAGCATCTCGAAGACCACCGACTCGGTGGGTATCTCAGCCCTTGTGATCTCTATTTCACGAACGGAATCTCCGCGAAGAAGTCCTATGGTGACCTTGGTACCGAGATCTCCTCTGATATGGTCCCTGAGCTCGTCTCCGTTCATGGTAAGAGCATCCACCCCGTCGACCGAAACTATGATATCGCCTTTTCTTGCTCCCTGGGCGTAAGCCGGGCCTTTGGTGTTTACGGCAAGGACGTAAAATCCGGATTCGATGGGTTCATTGAGGAAGGTGATGCCAACTCCGTAGTAAGTACCCGTGCCGAAGAGAGATTCGAGATAATCTGCGTAATCTTTTGCGGATATGTAGCTTGAGTATTTATCATCAAGGCCGTTCACAAGACCGTAATACGCCGATTCCATCAGAGCATCCTCATCGACCTCTGTATAGTAATGATTCGCAAGGAACCATCTTATGTCGTCCATCTTCTGGTATTCTTCTGCGAACCAGCTGAGATCTTCATACTCTTCTTCAGATACCAGAATGTTTCCGCCCACGCCCTGCCTTAAGACAAAGATCGTACCTACGCTCCCTACGAGCAGGGCTGCTATCACCAAAAATATAATAGTCCTTTTACTTATTTCAACCATAATAACTCTCTCTGACGTCTGCGACTTTCATCTGCAGCTGTCTTCTTCCTCTGTACTCGTTTATATTGAGTTCTCCAGCAACGTCCACAAGACCGCTGCTGACTATATCGTAAAATTTTTCGCTTCCCCAGAATGAAATGCAGGAAAGATATATGCCGTCCTGGGTCTTGACGGTAAATTTGAGGTGCTGTCCCTCGCCGCCTATCTTCCTGTAATCCGTCACCTTTGCAAACCTTACGCAGAAAAGCGGAACGGGATTTCCTTCTCCGAAGGGTTCAAGAAGGCTCAGGGACTTTGCAAAGCTTAAGGTCAGCTCTTCGGGCTCCAGTTCCTTTTCTATATACAGGGACTTTTCAAGCACCGACGGATCCCTGTCGACCTGCTCTTTGACGAGCTCTTGCATCCTGGCTCTGAACTCTTCGAGCTTTCCCTCCTTGACCGTAAACCCGCAGGCTCCCGCATGGCCTCCGAAGCGGTCGAATACGTCTCCGCAGTTTTCGAAGAGCACGTGAAGGTTGATGCCGGGGATGCTCCTTCCGGTCCCTTTCAGGGTCCCGTCCTCAGCGGGGCTTATGATGCATACAGGCCTGTTGAGTTCTTCCTTGAGGCTCCCTGCAACTATACCGGCTACCCCCTCATGGGCTCCCGGAGCATATATGACCGGAGCGTATTCGCCGGGATCGTCGTTTTCAAGGGCATTTCTGCATATCCTTGCAGTCTCTTCCTGGACTTTCTTGCGGCTCCTGTTGGTCTCAGCGATATCAGCGGCAAGCTCTGCAAGCTCCTCATCACTGTGATAACCTGCGAGAAGCTCTACCCCTGCCTCAGCGCTTCCCATCCTGCCGAGGGCATTGATGTTGGGAGCGATGACGAAGGAAATGCCGGAAGCGTCTATGGGGCCTTCAAGAGAGAGCTCCGTAAGGAGCGCATCGAGGCCGTTTCTTTGCCTTCTGTTTATGATCTCAAGGCCATACTTGACCATAGTCCTGTTCTCATCGAGGAGAGGCACCACGTCAGCCACCGTCGAGATGGCGACAAGGTCAAGGAAGCCGTTTAGTATGGACTTGTCCATATCTCCGCAAAGGCGTTCTATGCCCTGCGCTATCTTGAAAGCGACCCCGCATCCGGAAAGCTCGGAAAAAGGATAATTGCTGTCAGCCCTGTGCGGATTGACCGTCAGGCAATCAGGAGTCATGCCCTCCCTAAGTATGTGGTGATCCGTGACTATGCACTCCATCCCGAGGCTCTTTGCATACTCTATCTCGGCGCCTGAGGTTATGCCGCAGTCCACCGTTATGAGGACTTCGACACCGTCTTCCGAGATCTTTTTGAAGGCCTCCTTGTTGGGACCGTAACCGTCGTCGAACCTCGAAGGTATGTAATAGGTGATGTTATCTGTAAAGTTTTTAAGGAGGCAGTACATAAGCGTCGTGCTCGTGACTCCGTCCGCGTCGTAATCTCCGTAAATACAGATCCTCTTTCCTTCTTTGCACACTTCCAGTATGCGCTCGCAGACCTCTTTAAGGTCCGGAAGAAGGAAAGGATCGTAGGTATTTTTCGGCGCAGGGGAAACGAAATCCTCGAATTTGTCCTCGGGGACGCCCCTTCTTTTCATTATCTTAAGAACAGAAACGGGAACTCCGGAGAGTTCCTGTCCTATCTCTATATTGTCGTCTGCTAAGATCCATTTAGCCATCAGTAAAGATATACCCCCGGCACTACGTAATAAGCTGCGCTCGTATCGAGAGGATCCTGATATGAGCCGTTTACTCTTATCTCAAAATGTATATGGGCTCCCGTGGAAAGGCCCGTAGAACCGACCTTTCCTATGACCTGTCCGCGACCTACGTACTGTCCCACGGAGACCAGTATCTGCGATGCGTGGGCATAGAGGGTGACGACTCCGCCGCCGTGGTCTATCATGACGTAGTTGCCGTAACCGTTGGGATCCCAGCCCACCCAGAGGACTACGCCGCTGTTGGCTGCGAGGATGTTGGACCCCCACCATGCGCCTATATCTATGCCGCTGTGGAAGCTGTAGCCTCCGAAGATGTATCTGGTACCGAAGGGCGAGGTTATCCTGGTGCTCACTTCGGAAGGCCAGCACATGCCGCCGCCCGTGTAGTCACCGTCTCCCTGGAGCCTTCTTATCTCTTCCACAAGGGCGTCGGCCCTTGCCTGAAGAGCATCCATCTGAGCCTTTATCTCCCTGTTGTCAGCCTGGGCTGCAGCTCTTTTTTCTGCTGCCACCTGCTGGTCGTATGCGAGGGCTGCCTTGGTGGTTTCAAGATCTGCCTGCTGAAGCTCTAAAGTCTCCTTGAGCTCTGAAAGTTCCACCTTGGCTCTGTATATGACGTCGTATTCGACTTTGAGTTTGTATAAAAGGTCGCTGTCTGCAGCATATATCCTCTTGGAGAGCTCAAGGTTAGTAAGAAGCTCCGTTATGCTCGTTGAATTGAGTATGACGGAAAGCATGCCGGAATTGCCCTTCTTGTACATGGCGCGTAGCCTTGCGTTGAGGTTTTCATCCTGGGTCTTGACTTCGGCCTCTTTCTTTTCAAGCTCTGCGATCTTCTCAACGATCTTGGCCTTCGTTTCATTGATGCTGTCGGTCAGCTTATCTATCTTTATCTGAGCGTCGTTTATCCTGTTCTCAAGGGCTGCTATCTCCATTGAGAGCTCAGAGATCTTTTCATTGTTGGTATTGATGAGATCCTGTTTTGCATCTATCTGGCTGTTTACGTCGTCGAGTTCATCCTCAAGAGATGAGCCGTATGAAAAAGTCATGAGGGAAAATACCATGACAAAAGCAAGCAATATGCTGAATATGCGCTTTTCACCGTGTCTTTTCTTCATACCGACAGCCCCCTATACCTTCAGGAACCTCCTCATGGATATGATGCTGCCGCAGGCGCCTATGCTGACGCCGAGGGCCACGAATATCCATGCGAAATTGATTATCACGAATTTTGAATCCACAAGAGTGGTCGCAAACCAAGTCATCATGTCGACCTGAAGTCCCGTTTCAAGTCTCACGTAAAGAAGCGAGGCTATACCCAGCGCTATGCAGGCCGAGATAAGACCAATGAGCATGCCTTCCACGAACATGGGGCCCCTTACGAACCAGTTGGTCGCCCCTATATATTTCATGATCTCTATCTCTTCCTGCCTT